>DASVLZ010000441.1:0-5615 GCA_036384615.1 Sediminibacterium sp. | reverse complement strand
AAAATACACCGGGTTAAGACCGGGCGAAAAGCTATATGAGGAATTGTTGATGGATTCCGAAAATACACTTCAGACCTACCACGAAAAGATTATGATAGCAAAGGTAAGGCAGCCTTCTTCTGACGGCTTGAAGCAGGAATTTTCGGAACTTATTCAACTGGCACACAAAAAGCAAAATACGTTGGAGCTGGTAGCCAAAATGAAGCAACTGGTTCCCGAATTTGTCAGCAACAATTCTATTTTCGAGAGCCTTGACAATAAAGCGGAAAATAAAGTGGTTCCTATTACTAAAGTCATGTAAAGCCGGATTAATATTGCCCTAAATGCCTTTATTTCTGTAAATCTTTGCTGCTGGTAGCTCTATCGGGTTCTTGTTTTTTGCATACTGCATCCCCTTTCCCGGCTTTCCTTTTTTTTCCTCATCTTTACCCCTCAATAATCCTTATGAAGTATATGACCAGGGCTATTGCCGGCCTGTTGTTTTTTGGATGGAGTTTGTGTGCCTGGGGCCAGCAGTTGCCGGTGAGCATTGATAACCTGTCGGATGAACAGCTGATACAGCTGATCTCCAAATATAACCTCAGCGGGTTGAGCGAAGCGGAACTGGAAACCAAAGCCCGGGAGGCGGGACTGAGCACCGACCAGATACTGACCCTTAAAAAAAGACTCGCATTGCTGGGCCCCGAAGCCCTGGGCGGGCAGCAGGCCACTTACAATAACAAAACGGATAGTTATGTGCTCCGCAATAAGGTGTATACCAAAGGCCCCTCTATCCGGGGCAAAGACTCCACCGGCCGCCTTACCGTTTTTGGCTCCGAGATGTTCGATAACAGCGACCTCAGCTTCGAACCCAACCTTTCCATAGCCACCCCCCCTAACTACATTATTGGTGTAAACGACCAGTTGGTGATAGATGTATATGGCGTTTCCGATATTACCAAGAAACTGAAAGTAACCACGGAAGGCGATATCCGTTACCCCAACCTCGGCCCTATTAAAGTGGCGGGACTTACAGTAGAGGCGGCGCGTGTAAAGATCAGACAGGCGCTCACACATATTTACCCGGGCATCGCTTCCGGCAAAGTGGATGTGCAGGTATCGCTGGGGCAGATCAGGAGCATACAGGTAACCCTGATAGGGGAGGTAATGCGCCCCGGTACTTTTACCATTTCTTCCCTTGCTACCCTGATGAATGCACTGTATGCATCGGGCGGACCCAATGATATCGGCTCTTTCCGTAAGATAGAACTGGTGCGGAGCGGTAAAGTAATTGCGCAGTTTGATCTGTACGATTTCCTGTTTCGCGGCGACCTGAGCCAGAACAGGCTGCTGCAGGATAATGACGTGATCCATGTGCTGCCGTATGAGAAAAGGGTGGCGTTGAAAGGGGCCCTGAAAAAGCCCGCCATCTTTGATGTGGAAGAAGGAGAGACCGCTGCCGACCTGGTACGCTATGCAGGCGGTTTTGCGGATATCGCTTATAAGGACCGCGTAAGGATCAGCCGCCTGGGATCGGTTCACCGCGAGATCATTACCGTGCCTGTTGCCGACCTGGCAAATTTTGCGCTGGTATCGGGCGATACACTCTCTGTTGATTCGGTATCCAACCTCTACGCCAACAGGGTGATGGTATCGGGCGCCGTTTACCATGCCGGTACCTACGGCCTGCAGCAGGTACGTGACCTGCGGCAGCTGGTTACGCTTGCGCAGCCGCGGGAAGATGCCTACCTGGAAAGGGCGATCATACGCAGGCTGGGAGCTGATTTTACACCTTCGTTTATCAACTTCAACGTGTCCGATGTGCAGAAAGGAACCTTTAACCTGCCGCTTCAGCGGGAGGATTCGGTCCATTTTTTCCGGGCTATAGACCTGCGGGAGCATTATACGGTTACGGTTAACGGGGAAGTGAACAAACCCGGCACTTACAACTATTTTGAGAAAATGAGCGTGCAGGACCTTGTACTGCTGGCCAGCGGGTATAAGGAAGGCGCCGCATTGCAGAAGATAGAAGTTTCGCGGAGGATCAATACCCCGGATTCACAGAAAGATACCATCCTGTACTCGGTGATCAAAGAGATCAGCCTGGATAATAAAAGCGACCTGCAGTTTGCCCTGGAGCCTTTCGATATCGTTTCCATACGACGCTCACCGGTGTACAAGGAACAGATCAGCGTGCAGGTAGAAGGCGAAGTGCTGTACCCGGGTACGTATACATTGTCGGCAAAGAATGAACGCCTGTCGGATATTGTGGCGCGCGCAGGCGGACTGAAGAACTCGGCATTTATAGCGGGGGCGGTATTGATACGCAACACGTATGTAGGCGTTACGGCATCCGATGCATCGCTGCTTACCACCAAAGCGCAGCTGATCAACCAGCAGAGCGGCAAAACGGTGATACCGGCCGCGGCAACGGACAGCGCCGTGGTAAGCAATGTATCCGCGCAGCAAAAACCGGTAGGCATACGCTTGCAGGATGCGCTGGCCAATAAAGGCTCGGCTGCCGATATTTTCCTGGAAGAAGGCGATATACTCAAAATTCCGAAGGCGATACAAACCGTGCAGACCTTTGGCATGGTGAATGTGCCCAAGCAGATCATTTACCATGAAGGCCTCACCTTCCAGGATGTTATCCGCGAATCGGGCGGGTTTGCAGTGAACGCTTCCCGCAGGCATTCCTACGTGGTATATCCCAACGGTGAAGTACAGCCCACGCGCCGGTTCCTGTTTTTCCGGTCTTATCCATCCCTGAGAACAGGGGCGGAGATATATGTGCCGTCTAAACTGGAGCGGAGGAAACTGAGCACCGGCGAAGCGATAGGCCTTATATCCGGGCTCACATCGCTGCTGGGGCTGGTAGTGGTGCTGATCAATACAAGTAAATAACGGGGTGTTTCCAACTGTAATAACTATACTGGTTCATCTATGGAAGCGATAAAGATGTCGGATATTTTCAACGCGGCAGGCCGCCTGCTCGCTTATGCGGGGAGGCATTTCCTGAAAGGCATGGGCATTGTGCTCCTGTTCGCATTGCTGGGCACGGCATATTATTTTTTCCAGAAGCCTTCCTATAAAGGAACCGTCAGCTTTATCCTTGATGAAAAAGGCGGTTCGGTAGGCGGTGGCCTGGCAGGGCTGGCCTCCCAGTTTGGTTTTGATATCGGCAGCATCGGCGGTAGTTCGGGCATGCTGGCAGGAGATAATATCCTCGATATCCTTACATCGCAGTCGATCGTGGAAACAGTACTCTTGTCGAAAACGGACAGCAGCAAAGGCGCTGCTTCGGAAACACTGGCCGACCGCTATATCCTGTTTTCGGGGTTGAAAAAGAAATGGGCGAAAAAGGGGCAACCTTTGTCCGGCATCAGCTATGCTTCGCTTACCCCGGGCGCAGCGCATAGCCAGCTGCAGGACAGCGTGCTGTTCGTATTGTATGAACGGCTGGTTAAAAAACATTTGCAGGCCGACAGGCTCAATAAAAAAGGCTCCATTATTACAGTAACTACGGTTACCGGCGACCCGGTATTTTCCAAATTGTTTTCCGAAAGGGCGGTGGATGAGACCCGGAAACTGTACATCAATGTAAAGACCGGTGTTACCGCCGCCAACGTGGCGCGGCTGCAGGCAAGGGCCGATTCACTGCAAAAGGTGATGAATGCAAAGTCGTACCAGTCTGCTTCCCTGCAGATACTGGATGCCAATGCCGCTTTTAAAACAGAGGCTGTTCCCGCAGAAGTATCGCAGCGCGACCGTATGGTTACCTATGCGATCTATACGGAAGTGATGAAGAACCTGGAACTGAGCCGGATGGCGCTGGCCAACCAGACACCGGTGATACAGGTGCTGGATGTTTCGAAGTACCCCCTGCAAAACCATGCCGCACCTTTACTGGTGGTATTGCTGGTGGCAATAATAGCGGGTATGGTATTTTGCGGTGTGCTTGTGTTTATATTTTACCCAAGAAGCAGCATGGCATGAGGAAGACCCATCAGTTTACCAGGTTGGGCATAGCAGCCTTGGTTTTGGTGCAGGCCGCAGCGGCCCAGACGATCCCCGTTGGCATGACCGGGTTTGACGACCAGTTGCGCATATTGCAGTTGCAGGGCAAACTTGATATCAGCCATTCGCTTATGGCGAGGCCGTTTATGACAGGCGCCGCCTTTACCACGGATAGTTTTTACCGGCTCACCGACAGTTCGCTCAACTATGCGCCCGTACGAAAAGAATGGTGGAACGGGAAGGGAAAACTGGAAGCGCTTCCGCTGAACTGGTATACCCGGTTCAACAGCGACCATCCATACGGCTGGAACCAGCCTGGCTTTATACAGGCAAAAGGATGGCAAACCCTGGTATCGACCGGTGTGTATGCATCTGCCGGCTGGCTGAGCATACAACTGAAACCCGAATATGTGTACGCCGGCAATCCCGCCTTTCCCTATAATGCGGACTATGGCGCCCCGGTAAAGGGCAGCTATAGTAAGTTTTTCATGGGGCAGTCATCTGTAAGGATCAGCAAAGGGCCTGTTTCGCTGGGGCTTTCCACGGAAAACCTGTATTGGGGGCCGGGGATGTATAATTCCTTATTGATGAGCAGTAACGCCCCCGGGTTTGCGCATCTCACATTCAATACTACCAGGCCGGTAAAAACACCGATAGGAAATTTTGAGTGGCAGCTGATCGCGGGCAAACTGGTGGAAGACACCAGCTTGCTGCTGGAAAACAAGAACCTGACAACCGCTTATTACAACCCCGAGTCGTACGATGGCTCCGGGAATATCGGCCCTTACAACCCGAAAGAAACCTGGCGTTACCTGAGCGGCCTTACCATCACCTATAATCCGAAATGGGTAAAAGGCCTGTTTATCTCACTTAACCGTGTTGGCTACAGCTATAATTATAAGCTGAAAGAAAATGCGGACGGGTATAGTTTTTTCCAGAAGTATTTCCCGGTATTAGCCAGTGTATTGCGGAAAAACTCTCCCTATGGTACGCCTACGATGAACCATGAAATCGGCTATAAACAGATGGCCTCGTTTGCTGCCCGTTTCGTGTTCCCGCGTTCAAATATGGAGGTATATGCAGAATATGGCTATGGCGATAATTTCTCCAACCTGCGCGACTGGAATACGGATGCCCCGCACTCTACTGCCTATATAGCGGGTTTCCGGAAGCTGAAGGAACTGAAGAAGGGCAGCTGGCTGGATATTTCAGCAGAGATGGTGCATATGGCGGAGCCTGTTAACTATCTCCTGCGAACAGCGGGCGACTGGTACAGTTACCAGGGAGGCTACACTAACCAGAACAGGATACTGGGTGCGGGCGTGGGCATGGGCAACAATGCCTATACCGGCCGTGTCACCCTGCTGTCGGGCTTTTCGAGGATCGGTATTATGCTGCAGGGCATCCAGCACGGGCCAACGCAGGTGGTGGGCGGCCTTCCGAACTTCGGCATACGCGAGGTCAAATGGAATGATTTTGCATTCGGTCTGTCTGGCCAGAAGCGGTTCCATAAAGTGCTGCTGAATGCCGAGCTGCAATCGGTCAGTACAAAGAACTATGCATGGGAGAAAGACAATCATCGCTTTAATTTTTATGGCTCTGTAGCCGTTTCCTATTTA
>DASVLZ010000440.1:0-1617 GCA_036384615.1 Sediminibacterium sp. | reverse complement strand
TGAGCTTGCGCGAACAGGAAGAGAGCATCGCCATTACCCCTGCCAGCCATATGATATAGTGACGCCTATTTTCCATCCGGTTTTTTTTGAATGATATGGGATACCCCGAAAATGATCTTCTTCAGGAAAGAGGGCGATAGTATTTGCAGGCTCTTGCCGCCGTAATCCCAGTAAGTGATGGCGATATCATCTCCTACTTCTTCCACGCTCAGCAGGATAATATAATGTGTGGGCACGCCCAGCCTGATGGTGGCATGGCTTTTCTTGTACAGGCTCAGGTTGTTTACAAATAGTGCCACCCTGCCGGTAGCCAGCCTGTCGGAAAGATATTCATATACATCCCTGATGCCGGGTTTGAAGAGATCGGAACCAACAGCTTCCACGCGGTAGTTGAACAGCGTGCGGATCATGCGGTTGAATTTTGCATAGTTCACCGCGGCCCACAGCTTGTTTTCATCACCCATATCAAAATGCTTGTCGAAGAAATTGATATAGCCTTTAAAATGGTCTGCCAGCAGCAGGAACCAGAGCTGGTCTGCCGGGCGCACATCCAGCTCTCCTTTAAAGCTGAGCCTTCCCGCGGCCTGGAATATTTCGGCCGAAGGTGTAAAACGTACTTTATTATAGCTGGCCTTGCCTTTGGTGTATACCTGCACCATAAAGGTTACAAACCGCAGCGGATCATCGTGCAGGGGCAGGTACGACAGGGCAGAGTAGGAACAGAAATTGGTGCTGATG
The DNA here is from genome assembly GCA_036384615.1 of Sediminibacterium sp. Classification (GTDB taxonomy): domain Bacteria; phylum Bacteroidota; class Bacteroidia; order Chitinophagales; family Chitinophagaceae; genus Sediminibacterium. The sequence continues at coordinate 879 of DASVLZ010000440.1, read as the reverse complement.
CCTTCATAAATGCTCAGCGGGAACTCCACATTCTTTCGCAGGTTGCGCATAAAAGCGGCGGGCGCCACATTGGGCCAGTACTTGCTTTGCGCGGGAATACCTGTTTTTTCAAGAAAGGCCAGCGCGGCTGCTTTGGTAGAGAGGGGAGTGGTATCGGATACGCCGCCCGCAAATGCGCGGCAGCACACCATGCCGGCAAGCAATAGCTGGTATATACAGTTACGTATTTGTTTTGGCCTGTTAAGCAAGAATCCGGGCTTTGTTTCCGGTGAAAATAAAAAATTCGTGCCTATATGGCGCAATACGGTTTCATCAACATATCATCATACAATAAACAACATATCATCACAAATAAAAAAGCCGCCCCATACAGGGCAGCTTCTTATCATCATTGATCACTCACAATTAATAACGGTACAGGTCAGATTTGAACGGTCCGTTCTTGGGTATGCCCAGGTATTCGGCCTGTGCATTGGTCAGTTCATCCAGTACCACACCGATCTTGGCCAGGTGCAGGCGTGCCACTTTCTCATCGAGGTGTTTGGGCAGCACATACACTTTGTTCTCGTAGTTCTTGTGGTTGGTCCACAGTTCTATCTGTGCCAGTGTCTGGTTGGTAAATGAGTTACTCATCACAAAGCTGGGGTGTCCTGTAGCGCAACCCAGGTTTACCAGGCGGCCTTCAGCCAGGAGTATGATGTCTTTTCCATCAATGGTGTACAGGTCAACCTGCGGTTTGATGGTGTTCTTGGTCTGGCCGTAGTTATCGTTCAGCCAGGCAACATCGATCTCGATATCGAAGTGGCCTATATTACAAACGATGGCTTTGTCTTTCATGGCACGGAAATGTTTTTCCGTGATCAGGTCGCGGCAGCCGGA
>DASVLZ010000439.1:0-1891 GCA_036384615.1 Sediminibacterium sp. | reverse complement strand
ACCACCACTTCCTGCAAGGTAGTTGCAGCCATCGCCTTCTTCAAGGCTTCCTGCTGCGTAAGGAACATATTCAACCTGGAACGGGCCATACTATCCGTCCATGCCGTTACCGGATCTTTTGTGCCCAGGCTGATCTTCTTTGCAGACTGCCGCAACAGGCCATTATCGAACTGCACCTGTGTGCTCTCGGTAAATTTATTGGCGCCGTTAAAACTATAGTACAGCCGCACCGTATCATAAAAGAATGCATTGGGCTCTTCAAAAGTTCCGTCTTTGGCTATGGGGAGGAACATAAAACGTTTGCTGCTGTCTTTGCCCACGGCGATCACATTCAGCAGGGGAATGCCGCCTGTACCTGCCAGCCCTTTCATATCCAACACCTTCCCTCCTATTTTCATCAGCGAGGTCTCCGCCGGGTATTGCCAGTTGGGTGTGATGCCCGCTTTGATCTTTTCCCAGTCGAAACGGCGCCATCCATTGGTCAGCATCACCAGGTCGAGATTGGCTGTTATCGTATCGGCATCGCTTTTCAGGTAGTATGCAGGATTATACACCTTTCCCCTGATCTGGTCGCTTAACAAAAAATCAGAAAAGATATTGTTCTTTTCGTCTACGGGCACATCGGCATCGGTAATGGAAACAGACATATTGGTAAATGCTGTATCCGACACGCTGATATCGATTACATTCTTACCCCGTTTATCCACCGATATCAGCTGCGGCAGGATTTTCGCATTAAACTCATGCTGGTGGTTGTTTACGAAAACGATCCTCTCCGCCACAGGTATCCAATCAGCAGTGAATAACGAAAACTGCAGTATGCCCGTGGGAAGCTCATCAATAGGAATATTCGCTACCTGTACTGTTTTGTCTGCCCCTTTCAGCTGGGCCTTGAAAAACAGTTGCTGCTCCATATGCACCAGCAGGTTGAAAGTGCGGAAATTATCAGGAACATTTTCGCTCCGCTCCACTTTCACAACAGCTTTGTCATTGGTGGTAGTAAGCGCCAGGCAAACACCTTCCTGCTTGATCCCTTCCACCGGTGTTACACCGGTCTTGCCGTTTTCATCCGTCCAGTTGATCTTATACGATTCCCCCGGCTGCGGCACCAGGCGGAAGAAGCCCATGCCATCATGCATCACTTTAAGGGTATCCAGTACCTTGTTATTATTATCGGCCAGCAGGGCTTTTACGAAAACAGGATTACCGAACTGGTTACTGGCCTTGAATGCTACTTTGCTCATAATCCCCTGTACAAGAAACCCTCCCTCGGGAAATAGCTCCAGTTTTGTTTTAGGGATTACAGGATTTTTTTTGACGATTACGGGCGAAGTAGTGTTATTGATACCCAGGTCGCGTTCATACGAAAATGCGGGATCATCATTCAGCATCCACCTGGTAAATGCCTTTACGTGTATAAAATCGCCTTTATAGTCGGCGGGCAGTTCAAACTCGCCTTTGGCTGTGGATTGGTACAGGGGTGCTACCGTCTGCTTCAGCATCCTGCCGCTGGTATCATACCACTCCAGGTATACATTTCTGCTCAGCTTGCTCAGTTCCGTTCCGCTGAGGATATATACTTTATACCAGATCGTTTCTTCCTTATTGTACACCGATTTATCGAAGTGGATATGCATTTTTTCTGTAGGGAAGCGGTCCGCATATACACCCATCATGGAGTCGACCTGCTGCGCATGGGCAGCATTGGCAAAAACAAACAGCAGCGATACAACTGATAAACGAAATAATATCCTTTTCATTCCACGTAGTATTGGAATGCAATATAAAAAAGCCCGGCGGTTGCCGTGGATAAAATCGGTTATTTTAACTTATACACCTCTGACCCTGCCAGCAGGAAACAGCCGAGACCATAATCTTCAAAATCGGGAGT
>DASVLZ010000438.1:0-3056 GCA_036384615.1 Sediminibacterium sp. | reverse complement strand
CACCTGTATGTAGCCGACTGGATCTATGAATTCATCAACCTGAGCATACCTCTGCAGAAGATGTGCAAAGAAGAAGAAAAGGGTGGGCCGGGTTGCAACAAAGAAGTGCTTGAGAAACTGAAGGAAATGGAAGCCGGTGCCAGGAAAGAAACACCGAATACGGTGTGGAAGGGACTGGATAAATTCAAAAACCTGGATTGAACAAATTGATATTTTAAACTCTGAGATATGCCGAATCCGAAACGCAGACACTCCCAACAGCGCAGTGCGAAAAGAAGGACCCATTACGTGGCGCAGGAAGTGACCCTGAGCAAAGACAACACCACTGGCGAAACACATGTACGCCACCGCGCGCATGTGAGCGAAGGTAAATTGTACTACAAAGGAAAGCTGGTAGCTGAAAAAGCTCCCCTGAAAGCGTAACCTTTTCTGTACAAATTATCTTAGTTTGCCGCTATGAACATTGGCTTAGACATGATGGGTGGAGATTTTGCACCGCTGGAAGCGGTGAAAGGCCTCCAACTGTATATGCAGGGCAATGATCATGCGGCTTCCTTGTTTTGTATAGGCGATGAAGAAATCATCCGCCCCCTGCTGGAAAAGCACGGCCTTTCCGGCATCGCAAACATACAGGTGATCCATGCGCCCGAAACCATCGGGTACCACGAACATCCCACCAAGGCACTCAAAGAAAAACAGCGCTCATCCATCGCCGTTGGATTTTACCTGTTAGCCACCGGCAAAATAGATGCATTCATCAGCGCAGGCAATACCGGCGCCATGCTTGTGGGCGCCATGTTCAATATCAAGGTAACAGAAGGCGTACTCCGGCCCACCATTGCCACCATCATCCCCAAACTCGATGGCAGCACAGGGCTTTTGCTGGATGTGGGACTGAATGCTGACTGCAAACCCGAACAATTGAACCAGTTTGCCATACTCGGCAGCCTCTACGCAAAGAACATGCTCGGCATTGAACAGCCGAGGGTAGGCCTGGTAAATGTGGGCGAAGAAGAAGGCAAGGGCAATATGCTCGCGCAGGCCACCTATCCCCTGCTTAAAGAAAATACGCATATCCATTTTATCGGCAACATCGAAGGCCGCGATATCCTCAACGAAAGATCAGATGTAATGGTCTGCGATGGCTTCACCGGCAATATCATTCTCAAACTGGCCGAAACATTCTACGATATCACACAAAAAAGAGGCTACGGTAACGATGGTTATTTCAGCCGTTTCCATTACGAAAACTATGGCGGCACTCCCGTGCTGGGCGTTAACAAACCCGTGATCATAGGCCATGGCATCAGCAACGCAAAAGCATTCCAGAACATGATCCACGAAGCCGAAAAAATGATCCAGAGCGATCTGTGCGGCAAGATGGCTTTGGAATTCAGGAATGCGGATAATTAGAGTTGGGGAAGGTTATCTGCACAAACAGGCAACTGTATTTACATAGCGATCATTTCCTGACCCGGTATTTCGTAACACTCTTAAACGCATCCCTTTAGTAATGCCAACAGAAGAAGTGCGTAGTTGTCCAGGTTTCGGAATAAGCCCATCCATCAACATGACATGTGTTTTGATAAACGAGGCTTGCTCCAATGCATTCCATCCGGCGAAATCATCATATACTTTGATAGCATTCTGCACTTCCCATATATCTTTCGCTGGCGCAAGAACTTTTTTATTTTCGAGTATGGCAGTCACCTGATCAATGGTTAAAGTATTACCCTCGATCTGAAGGGAAGCCTGAATGGTTTTAATCCGGTTTTGTTTCCGCAGTTCTGCCCGCGGAGCTTCCAGATGCATTGCCGTAACAGCTCCCAGCTTTTCAGAAACCTGGGATAACAGTTCCAGTATTGCTGGTGTAATATCATAGGGGGGCTTCATGATAGTATCAAATGATACTATGAAAGATAATGGAAGCGCGCTTGCACTGTTCATTCATCCTTGCCTGGTAACCATTCATCCTATTTTCAATTCCATCTATCCAGATATCAAACTTTCATATTTAATTGACTATCAGTTAAATAATACATAGCCTGATATTATGTACTAAACTATACTGTCTTTAAGATGGTACTATGTATTGCATAGTATTATTGTTTTGCTTAGCTTTGTTCTATCAAAGAATACAAATCCTGCTGACATGAAAAAGCCCGTCTTCACTTTCAGAATGCTCACAGTGTGGCTGCTGGCTGCAGTACTGGTGCTGGGTCTGTTGCACCAATACCGGAAAGGATATTCGGAATCATCATCGACCGATCCGGTAGGCCCGGACAATACTTCCATTGTGACGCTCGTGAAAATTTTCTGATATCCTGCCGGCATCCGCATTATTACATAGCCGGCAAGGCCTCCCGCACCAAACCGTTACCTTTGCGGAAAAGGCAACGCTATGTGGCTCAATAATATCCTCGAAACGATAGGCAACACCCCGCTGATCAGGCTTAACAAGATCACCAGAGACCTTCCCTGCACAGTATTGGCCAAAGTGGATTATTTCAATCCCGGCAACTCAATCAAAGACCGTATGGCCCTCAAAATGGTGGAAGTAGCCGAACAGGAAGGCAGGCTGAAACCCGGCGGCACCATCATAGAAGGCACCAGCGGCAACACCGGCATGGGGCTGGCCCTGGCCGCCTGCGTGAAAGGATATAAATGCATATTCGTTACCACCGACAAACAATCCAAAGAAAAAGCAGATATCCTCAAAGCCGTTGGCGCGGAAGTGATCGTTTGTCCGACCAATGTATTACCCGATGATCCCAAAAGTTATTACAGCGTAGCCAAAAGACTGGCGAAGGAGATACCCAACTCCATATACATGAACCAGTACGATAACCTGGCCAACAGGCAGGCGCATTACGAAAGCACCGGCCCGGAAATATGGGAGCAGACCGAGGGTAAGATCACGCACCTTGTATGCACGGCCGGTACAGGCGGCACCATCACCGGCACAGCCATGTACCTGAAAGAAAAAAATCCCGCCATCAAAGTATGGGCCATCGATGTGTATGGTTCACTGCTCACAAAATATTTTCGCACGGGTG
>DASVLZ010000437.1:0-5842 GCA_036384615.1 Sediminibacterium sp. | reverse complement strand
CACCAATATTCCCGTACGGTTACAGACACCCCTGAATGCGCATGATTCTCTGCACATACGTGTAAAATGGCATTACGAAATATCACTGAAGAGCAACCGTGAAGGAATGATCGATTCCACTACTTATTTCCTCGCCTATTTCTATCCGCGCGTGGCAGTATATGATGATTATGCCGGGTGGGATTTTATGGCATTCAATGAAGACCTCGAGTTTTACAACGATTTCAACGATTATACAGTAAGCATACAGGCGCCGGCCAATTATATTGTATGGGGAACGGGCACGTTCCATAACCCCGATGAAGTGCTGCAGCCATCCTTTGCGGAAAAATACAAACGCTCACTTACCAGCGATGAACTGGTGCATGTGGCAGACCGCGAAGATATTGCCGCCAGGCGTGTAACCAGGCAGGGAACAAATACATGGCATTTCGGCGCATCCAGTGTTCCCGATGTGGCTTTTGCGGTGAGCGATCATTTTGTATGGGATGCTTCCAGTGTAATAGCCGACCCGCAAACCGGAAGACGCGCATCTGTACAGGCAGCGTATAATGATACTGCAGCAGATTTTCATCATATGGTATCATTCGGCAAACATGCCATCAGCTGGTTCTCCGATCCCGCCAACTGGCCGGGCATACCGTATCCTTATGAAAAATCCACCATAGTACAGGGCTATGCAGGCATGGAATACCCGATGATGGTGAATGATGAAACCTATGCAGATACTGCTTTCTCCAAATTTGTAGCAGCGCATGAAATTGCGCATACCTATATGCCCTTTTATATGGGCATTAATGAAACGAGGTATGGATTTATGGATGAAGGATGGGCCACCACTTTTGAATTCCTGATCAATGAGCAGGATATGGGCAGAACACAGGCGGAGAATTTTTACAAACAGTTTCGCGTAATGGGATGGATATACGACAACTCCGATGATGAAGACCTGCCCATCATAACTCCCGGCCCCAACCTTAATGGCGGAGGCCTGGGCAACAATGAATACGGTAAACCTTCGCTGGGTTATCTGGCCGTGAAAGATATGCTCGGTGATGCTTTGTTCAGGAAAGCACTTCATGCGTATATGGACCGCTGGCATGGGAAGCATCCGATACCCTGGGATTTTTTCCATACCATGAACGATGCTTCGGGAACCGATCTTAACTGGTTCTGGAATAACTGGTTCTTCTCCTATTATTATATAGACCTTGCCATCAGGGAAGTAAAAGGCTCTGAAGTGATCATAGATAATATAGGAGGTATGGCAGCGCCGTTTGATCTGCAGGTGACTTATCATGATGGCACTACCGAAACTATACACCAGACTTCTCTTATCTGGAAAGAGAACCAGAAAGAAGCGAAGATCAAACTCAAAAAGAAACCCCGTTCACTACATATACAGGGTGGTATATTCATGGATGCAGATGAAAGAAATAATAGCTGGGTGAAGGAGTAAGTAACTTTTCAACACCCCGTGCATAACCAAATTCCTGCATTTGCACACAAGCCGTTTATTTTACAAACGATTTTGGTTGATGGTGTGTTTGCAATGCACCATCATGAAAAGGGAATCCCGTGAAAGTCGGGAACTATCCCCGTAGCTGTAAACTCATTGATGAACGATGATGATGTATTCATCCGTTCATTCCCGGAACCACATAGCCACTGTTGCGCAACAGGCGTAATGGGAAGGCGCCGCGGAGAGTAAGTCAGAAGACCTGCCAGGATCTTATTCGTAACACGCTTTCGGAGGAAAAGCAGGTGTACTGGCAGTCCTGGCTAATTACGTCATCACTTCAGCACCCCATCTTCCGCAGGCACATACCGTATACCGCTATGCATCAAACTGAAGAAATTCTCCTGAAGGAGAACAAGGACCGTTTTGTGATCCTGCCCATCAACTATCCCAAAATATGGGAACACTATAAACGGCATGAGGCCAGCTTCTGGACTGCCGAAGAGATCGACCTCGGAAATGATATGAAAGACTGGGAGAGCCTGAATAACGGCGAGCGTCATTTTATTTCGCATGTGCTTGCTTTTTTTGCAGCGAGTGACGGCATCGTGAATGAAAACCTCGCAGTTAATTTCATGAGCGAAGTGCAGCTGCCAGAAGCCCGGTGCTTTTATGGCTTCCAGATCATGATGGAGAACATACACAGCGAAACATACGCTCTGCTGATAGATACGTATATCAGGGATGCGCAGGAAAAGAACAAACTCTTTCATGCCATCGATACCGTACCGGCCGTAAAGAAAAAGGCAGAGTGGGCCCTGCGCTGGATAGAGAACGGCACATTTGCCGAAAGACTGGTAGCTTTTGCAGCAGTGGAAGGTATTTTTTTCAGCGGCAGCTTCTGCTCCATCTTCTGGCTGAAGAAAAGAGGATTGATGCCGGGCCTTACCTTCAGCAATGAACTCATCAGCCGCGATGAAGGCCTGCACTGCGAGTTTGCCTGCCTCTTATATGGCATGCTGCAAAACAAACTTAGCAGGGAGCAGGTATATGCCATCATTACAGATGCCGTTGCCATAGAAAAAGAATTTGTTACCAACGCACTTCCCGTAGACCTCATAGGCATGAATGCCAGGCTCATGCAGCAATACATCGAATTTGTGGCAGACAGGTGGCTTTCTGAACTGGGCTATGAGAAAGTGTACAACGCAATCAACCCCTTCGATTTCATGGAAATGATATCGCTGCAGGGGAAGACCAATTTCTTTGAGAAAAGGGTAGGCGATTACCAGAAAGCGGGTGTGATGGCCGCAAAAGATGCACAGGTATTCTCCACAGATGAAGATTTCTGATCAATAAAATCATGAACGATGTTTGTAATAAAAAGAAACGGCAAACGCGAGCCGGTAAAATTTGACAAGGTAACCGCGCGTATTGAAAAATTATCCTACAGCCTCAGCCCCATGGTGAATGTGATCGATGTGGCCAAGAAAACGATAGAAGGTATTTACGAAGGCGTTCCCACCACCGAGCTGGATAACCTGGCGGCAGAAACAGCAGCTTCCCTCACGATCACGCACCCGGACTATGCCATACTGGCCTCGCGCATAGCCGTGAGCAACCTGCATAAGAATACCGTAAAATCATTCTCCGACACCATGCGCAAGCTATACCGGTATGTGGATGAGGTGAGCGGTAAAAAACTGCCTTTGATAGCAGATGATGTAATGCAGATCATAGATGACAATGCCGACCTGCTCGACAGCACTATTATTTATGACAGGGATTATGCATTTGATTATTTCGGTTTCAAAACACTGGAAAAATCATACCTGCTCCGCATCAACGGAAAAATAGCCGAGCGCCCGCAGCATATGTATATGCGCGTGGCAGTGGGTATTCACAAACACGATATTGAATCGGTCATAAAAACCTATCACCTCATGAGTGAGCGCTGGTTTACGCATGCCACACCTACACTGTTCAATGCAGGCACGCCCAAACCGCAGATGAGCAGCTGCTTCCTGCTCACGATGAAAGAAGACAGCATTGATGGCATTTACGATACGCTGAAGCAGACAGCCAAAATATCGCAAAGCGCAGGAGGTATCGGCCTTGCCATACACAATATCCGCGCAACGGGCAGCTATATCGGCGGAACCAATGGCACCAGCAACGGCATCATACCCATGCTGCGGGTATTTAATGATACGGCAAGATATGTTGACCAGGGCGGTGGCAAACGCAAGGGTGCTTTTGCCGTTTATCTCGAACCCTGGCATGCAGATGTATTCGAATTTCTCGACCTGCGTAAGAACCATGGCAAGGAGGAACTGCGCGCCCGCGACCTGTTCTATGCCCTCTGGATACCCGATCTTTTTATGAAGCGCGTAGAAACAGGAGGGGAATGGAGCCTGTTCTGCCCTAATGAAGCGCCCGGACTCAGCGAATGCTGGGGAAAGGAATTTGAAGCCTTGTACACAAAATATGAATCGGAAGGCAGGGCGCGTAAAACGGTGAAGGCACAGGAGCTCTGGTTTAAAATAGTAGAATCGCAGATAGAAACCGGAACACCTTATCTCCTGTATAAAGATGCTGCCAACAGCAAAAGCAACCAGCAGAACCTGGGCACCATCAAGAGTAGTAACCTGTGTACGGAAATACTGGAATACACATCGCCGGAAGAAGTGGCGGTATGTAACCTGGCATCACTGGCATTGCCGCGTTTTGTAACAGACGGAAAATTGGACCACCAGAAATTATATGAAGTAACCTACCAGGTTACCAAAAACCTGAATGCGGTGATCGATAATAATTATTACCCTGTGGAAGAAGCGCGCAGATCGAATACAAAACACCGCCCGGTAGGCCTGGGCGTGCAGGGACTGGCCGATGTATTCATCATGCTCCGTCTTCCTTTTGAAAGCGAGCTGGCTAAGCTGCTGAATAAAAATATTTTTGAAACGATCTATTTTGCTGCGATGACCGCCAGCAAAGACCTGGCTAAGGAAGAGGGCGCTTATGAAACCTTTGCAGGCTCGCCGCTGTCGAAAGGCATATTCCAGTTTGATATGTGGAATGCAACGCCGTCTGACAGGTGGGATTGGGAAACATTACGTGCTGAAGTGCAGCAATATGGCGTACGCAACTCCCTGCTGGTGGCGCCTATGCCAACAGCATCCACCTCGCAGATATTCGGCAACAACGAATGTTTTGAACCTTACACATCCAATATATACACACGCCGCGTGCTGAGCGGCGAATTCATTATCGTGAACAAGCACCTCCTCAAAGACCTGGTAAGCCTGGGGCTCTGGAACAACAGCATGAAAAACAGGATCATCGCGGCCAATGGTTCCATACAGCAGATCGATGAAATACCTGCTGATATCAAGGAACTGTATAAAACCGTATGGGAGATCAAACAGCGCAATATCATTGATATGGCTGCAGACCGCGGGGCATTTATCTGCCAGTCGCAATCGCTGAACCTGTTTGTTGACAACCCCACCACATCCAAACTCAGCTCCATGCATTTCTATGCCTGGAAGAAAGGATTAAAAACAGGTATGTACTACCTGCGCACGCAGGCTGCCTCACAGGCAGTACAGTTTACAGTGGAAAAACAGGCAAGCATACAGGCCGATCCGGTCATACCCGCTGTGGTACAGGGTAAAGAAATGCATGAGAGCGATATTGAACCTACGCAGGCAGAGGGGCCGGTATGTACTATGCAGGATGGCTGTATTAGTTGCGGATCGTGAGGGTGGTAATTAGCTGTTGGCTTTTGATTTGGATTTTTGACTTTTGACTTTTGACTTTCAATACCTTTGCGCAAATTTTACTCCATGCAGATACAGGTATTGAAGTCGAAAGTGCACCGCGCCGTTATTACGGAAGCCAACCTCAATTATGTGGGAAGCCTTACCCTTGACCAGGATATTATGGATGCCGCGGGCATGTTCGCGAATGAAAAGATACAGGTGGTGAATGTGAATAATGGCGAGCGGATAGAAACTTACCTGATTGCCGGGGCACGCGGCAGCGGCGTATGCTGCCTCAACGGCCCGGCCGCCCGCAAAGGAATGGAAGGAGATGTGGTGATCGTGATCAGCTATGGACTGATAGATATAAAAGAAGCGCGCGACTGGAAACCGATAGTCGTATTTCCTAAAGAAGGAAATAAAATATAATACGGGCTGTAAAAGAGTAACCCGTAAATCTCTTTTGTTAAAGAATTGTTTACGACTTCCGAATTCCATCCCGAACTACTATTTTTGTTGCAACCGGTAGGTATACCATTCTGCCGGTTATTTTGAATAAGAGAATGAATATCCGTAAGTTACATACTGTTAAAACCCTGCTCACCGCCCTCTTCCTGAT
>DASVLZ010000436.1:0-6712 GCA_036384615.1 Sediminibacterium sp. | reverse complement strand
TACTTTCATCAGGGTACACAGATCCTATATCGTATCCATCGACCATGTGGATGCCATCAGCCGTAACGAGATCAGCATTGAATCACATACCATTCCCATCGGCAATGCTTACAGGGCTTTGCTGGATACTATGATCTCCAGGAATTCATAACCATCCTGTTTACCTCGTAACCCCCAGGCTATCCAGTTCTTCCACTGAAATCACAGGGAACCTGCTTTTCTGCAGCTTCGCCAATGCCAACGACCCTGTAACCCCGGCATCCCTCCCGGTTGCAAAACGTTTGCGCCCGGCGATGGAGGGAATGTATTCCTGGTGTATGTATACCGAGTCATTGGTATACAGGTCATACCCCCATCCATCGCCTGCCTGGAATGTTTTCATTGACAGGTGTATCTTTTCTTCTGCAGGCATCTTTTCCCGCCGGTAACGGGTCAGCAGGAAGAACACTACTGCGCCTGAGAAGAAAAGATAGATACCGTAGCGCTTAATTGTTTGCATTGTATGTTACGTCAGGCTCAAACTCGTCTATATCATCAAAATAATAGGTGCTGTTCCTTCCGCAGGCAATAAATCCTCTGCCCTTTACGGTAAAGGATACGGCACCGGTCCTTTCCGATCTTTCGTAAGGTGTTTTGCGTACCCAGGTATCGGAGGCAAAATCATATTCCCAGGTTGTTTTTATATAGCTGGCACTTTCGCCCACTGAGATATAGGCTTTGCTGCCGATCACAAAAGCAGCTGCATTGCTGCGTACGATATCGGAATAGTCATCATCATAGGTGTCTGAACTCACATTGCTGATATCGCGCAGTTGTGTCCAGCTCATATCCGAAGGATTGTATTTCCAGAAATCGGTTACGGTGGTGCCGTTATTGATACCGGTTACCACATACGCAGCATTGTTATACACGAAAGCCACGGCACCGGAGCGTTTGCTGCCGCCGAGGCTGGGCCTCTGTGTCCAGGTACCGCTGTTATTGGTGCCGCCGGAAGGAGAGAACTCCCATATATCTTTTGTATAACCGCCATCGAAGCCGGTGGTGATATATCCTTTGTCGCCAATGCCGAATGCCACCGCATCATACCTGGCGGTGCCGCCGAAATCGGCTTTTTGAGTCCAGCTATTAGTGGAAGGATCATATTCCCAGTTATCGGCCAGGCGGTTAACGCCATCATATCCTGTGGCGATATATCCTTTTGCTCCCACGGAAAAACCTACTGCAGAGTTGCGGGCCTTGCCGGGAAATTGTGCACGCTGCATCCAGTAATTCTTTACGGGATCGTAAGCCCAGAAATCAGTATAGCGGCTGGTGCCATCATACCCGGTGCCTATATAAGCTGTATCGCCGATGGTAAAGCTTACGGCTTCCGTTCTGGCATTCCCTTCAAACTCCGATCGTTTGATCCAGTTGCCGCTGGTATCGCTGCTGGAGGAACTGCTTTTGGAACAGGATAAAAAGACCAGTACGATGCCCGCAGGTAACAGGATAAAATGCTTGATATGCTTCATGCTCAAAAATTTTTGCTGAAATTATCGGCAGGCATTTTTGCGAAATCGTTAAAATGGATTTCCAGTGCATAATAACAGACGAATAGCGCTTTTTTGTCTGCAAACATTTCCGCAGATAAATATGTGCGCTTCATCGTTCCAGGAAAGCAGTTGATCCATACTAACAATTTCCTAACAACAGGCAATTCTATTATTGTGCCCGAACCATTTTCAGAACCGTTCTGCATGAAAAGAAAACTCCTGTTTGTTATAATGCTTTCTGCAGCGTGGGTGGCATGTAAGAAAGCGGATATCCGTTTCGGCGACCAGTTCCTTGATGACGGCTACACGCAGATCGTTAAAGTAGATTCCTTTTCTGTTGATATGTACACGATACAGGTGGATTCTTTTGTAAGCTCGGCAAAAGGAACTACGCTGGTTGGCGATTATACCGATCCTGTTTTCGGCCATATTACCACGCAAACTTATTTTGAAGTAATACCGCCACCATATGTGGATTCATTTGCCAATACCCTGTTCGATTCGCTGGTACTTGTGCTGAAGACAAATGGCGGATATTATGGCGACAGCATGCAGCCTGTCACCATACAGGTACACCAGCTGTCCGAGGCGATAGTACCTTACGATGCAACAGGAAATATATACAGCTCGAGAACTTTTGCCGTGGAACCTGTACCGCTGGGAACAAAAACGCTGCTGGTAAGACCGGGGGCAGGAGATTCCATACAGGTAAGGCTGAGTGATGTGCTTGGTAACGCATTGCTTGCCAAACTGCAGAACAATGCCGACCAGGATATGCAGAATTCCACGGCATTCCTGCAATATTTATATGGACTCCGTATCAGCGGTACCGGCAATAACCAGTTTGTGTTCGGATGTGCCGATAGCGTGGTCATGCGCCTGTGCTACCGCAAACCGGGACTGTACATGCAGAGTAAACATGCGGATTTTACACTTGCCAGCAACACACATCATTTTACGCATGTGCAGGCAGACAGGAGCGGCACGGTGCTGAAAGACCTGGCAGCGCTGGGCCAGGTGAACAGTTCGCTCACCGGTCATATGGCTTACAGTTCCTATGCCGCAGGCGCTATGGTAAAAATCAGGTTCCCTTCTGTACGGGATATACTGAAGCTGCCCAATTATGCCAAGATCATCAAGGCAACACTGGTGATAAAGCCTGCCAGCGGATCATACCAGGGAGTGTATTCATTGCCGCCGCAGCTAAGGCTTTCGCAAACCACGCAGCTTAACCAGGTAGGCACTGATATCACACAGATCAATTCGGATGGCACTGCAGTAAGCCAGACAGGCAACCTGGTGATAGATGACCTGTATGGCAGCAATACGGCATATACATATGATGTTACCAGTTACCTGCACGGCCTGGTAACAGATGCAACGATCAATAACAACGGGCTGCTGCTGATACCGCCCAGCCCTGCACTGGAAACACGGTTCAACCGCCTTATAGTGGGCGATGGCAGTAACGGCGAGGCTAAAACACAATTATTCATCTGGTATGCGTCTGTACAATAGAATTATTTTACAAGTGATGAGCGCCCTTGCGGGAATATCCTTCACAGGAAAGGCATCGGCACAGAACAATACATCGCCATATTCCATGATAGGTATCGGCGACCTGGAGAAAAGCAGTTTTGACCGTACCACGGGTATGGGGCATGCGGGTGTGGCCCTCTCATCGAACCGGTATATGTACCAGGCAAACCCTGCAGCCATGGCCTGGCTGGATGAACATTTTTTCCAGGTGGAGCTTTCTGGCAGATACAAGGATGTGAATTATTACGGCACGCCTATCACCGATATCTCGCAGAACCGTTCTAACGATCTGCAGATAAAAAAAATAGCAATGGCCATCAAGCTCAGGCCTAAATGGACAGCCAGCGCGGGGCTGATGCCGTTCAGCACATCCAACTATTCTTTCTATGGCGAAAAGACCATACAGGGCAGCAACCTTTCTGCCAATGCTTACTATGAAGGTTCAGGCAGCACCAACCTGTTTTACCTGACCAATAGTTTTTCCATTGGCAAACATTTTTCCATTGGCCTGCAGTCTTCCTATCTCTTCGGCCAACTGCTGGAAAGGGAAACGCTGGCGATGGATGCATCGGACAGTGTGCTGACGACCAACCGAAATATTTTTATCGGAAAGCCTTATTTCAGGCTGGGTGTGCAGTATAAGACGCGTATCAATAAAAACCTCGGTATATCTGCGGGCGCGGTGGCAGCAAATAAAACACAGCTGCACAGCGATTATGGCCTTACCGTTATTGACGGAAGCAGTACCATCATCAATAATGAATATTATAAATCGGGGTTCTTTACATTACCAGCCATGTACACAGCGGGCCTCGCAGCCACCCTGTATGACAAGTATACGTTTGCGGTGGATTATCATTATGAAGGATGGAGCAGCCTGCACACCAGGGGACTGAGTTATTCGCTGGAAGACAGCAGGCGCTTTTCGGCAGGCTTCGAATATTCTAAAAAGATATTTTACCAGCAGCAGGTGTATGAGCCCTATTTTCTGCAGGCAGGCATCTTTCATAATACAGGATACCTAAAAATGTATGGGCAGCAGTTGAAGGACTACGGACTCACATTGGGTGGGGGACTACAGCTGGCAAGGAGCGGGCTGGGCATACAGGGCGCGCTGGAAGTGGGTTCAAGAGGTACCACGGCCAAGGGGCTGATCAAGGAAAACTATACACAGTTCAGCTTTACCATCAGCTACCGCGATTTCTGGTATACGCGGGCAAAGAAATATGATTAACCTGCCGGCTATATAGCCGTTAACTCGTTGGGCGTTTGCCCGGCATATAGATTAATAAGGGTGCGGGGAAGTAGTCTTACTTCCCCAATTTTTTGGTATTATTTGATACCTTCATCCCATGAAGTTCATGATCATCCCCTGTTTATTATTGTTTATCGGCTCACAGGCCTGTTCGCAAACCGTTTCACAGAAATATATTCCCGCCCGCTCTGCGGGCAAGCTGCCGGCGATCTCGTATGGCCTTGGTGAAGACAGGCTGGGCGGCGCCAGGATGGGATATATAGATACCGGTATCCTTTTCCGTGTGATTGACTCCACGCCCACATTGTATCATGTGCAGTTGTCGAAATACCATACTGCGTATGTTGATAAAGCTTTTCTGCGTTTCGACAGTCTTCCGCAGGAGAAACCGTATTATCTTACCGGGTCGATGATAGCCCGGGGGGATTCCATCGCCGACAGTGTGTATATAGCTATGGATGCGAAACTTCCCTATAGAAGTTATATGGAAACAGATCCTTCCAAGATCATCCTGGAAATATTCGGGGTACAGAGCAATACGAACTGGATCACCCAGCTGAAAACACTGAAGGAAGTAAAGAATGTGTATTATACCCAGGTAGAAGATGATGTTCTGCGCATGACGATAGAGCTGCGACACAAGCAGCAATGGGGATACACCATAGGGTACAAGGGAAGATCGTTATTTGTGAAGATAAAACGGGTGCCGGCAAAACTGGATATTACTACGCTGAGAATAGGTATTGATGCGGGCCATGGCGGAACGAATATGGGTGCAGACGGTGTGCGCACAGGTACTTTGGAGAAAGCGCTTACACTGAAATTCGCTCTTGCATTGCAGAAAGCATTGAAACGGAAAGGGGTGAAACACATTATCATGACGCGCACAAAAGACACTACCTACGACAACAAGGACCGGATATTACTCTACCAGCGCGAAGACCCTGATATCGTGATCAGCCTGCACCTGAATTCCAGTGGTAATCCGCAGACAAAAGGTGTTAGCACATACTATAAGCATATCGGTTTCCGGCCGCTCACGGTTTCCATACTGAAAAGGATGCAGGAGCTCAAGCTGGAAGAGTTTGGCAATGTGGGAAGTTTCAACTTTATGCTCAACCAGCCTACCGATTTTGTGAACAGCCTTGTAGAGATCGCCTTCCTCAGCAATGTGCAGGACGAGAAGAAGATCATCAGCCCCGCTTTCCAGAACGATGTAGCGAATAAGATCGTGCTGGGGATAGGGGATTGGCTGAGGAATATTAAGTAAGTAAGCATTGGGAAATTTTGGAATTGGGAAATTGGGAAATTGAGCCCATTCCGATTTCATAAATTTGCCATTTGCAATTTCCCAATTTCCCAATTCCAAAATCCCAAATTTCCATGAGTCCGCTTGTACAGGAATTCAACGATTACCGGCAGAGAATGAACGAGGTTATCCTGAGTAAGAACAACCTTGTGATGAAACGTCTCTGGAACCTGGATACCAATACCTATGAAAAGGGGGCGCTGGACACCAAGACCAAGGAGATGCTGGGGCTGGTGGCCAGTATGGTGCTTCGCTGTGATGACTGCATCAAATACCACCTGGGCAAGAGTCATGAACTGGGGGTAACCACGGAAGAGATGTATGAAATATTTGCGGTGGCTAATATTGTTGGCGGAACTATCGTAATACCGCATACCAGGAGGGCTGCTGAATACTGGGAAGAGCTGACGGCCCATCCGTAACCGGCCTGATAGGGACATGCCGGTGGCAGGCTGCTTTCGCTCCCGCGGAACCGCCCGGACGCCCGGAAAATAATTGGATTTTCATGCCTCAATATGCCGTACTTTAGTGGATGGATATTTTGGATTGATTATTTATTGCTCAATTTTTTATTGTCATGTCAGAAAGCGCAACAGCTACCCCTACACTTACCGCTAAAGATTTTGCTACAGACCAGGAAGTTCGCTGGTGCCCGGGGTGCGGTGATTATTCCATTCTTGCACAGGTACAGAAAGTAATGCCCACTATTGGCATCCCGAAAGAAAATATCGTGGTCATCAGCGGCATTGGCTGCAGCAGCCGTTTCCCGTATTATATGAATACCTATGGCATGCACAGCATCCACGGCCGCGCCACAGCCATTGCCAGCGGACTGAAAGCCGCAAGACCCGAACTGAGTGTATGGATCGTTACGGGCGATGGTGACGGACTGAGCATCGGCGGTAACCATACCATGCACCTGCTGAGAAGGAATTTTGATGTGAACCTGCTGTTGTTCAATAACCAGATATACGGACTTACCAAGGGCCAGTATTCACCCACTTCCGAAGCCAATAAGGTTACCAAGAGCACGCCATACGGAAGTATCGACCATCCTTTTAATCCCCTTGCGCTGGC
>DASVLZ010000435.1:0-1508 GCA_036384615.1 Sediminibacterium sp. | reverse complement strand
GCGGCTCCGGCAGTGATGGCATTCTTCATCATACCATCCACATCCGGCACAAAGAGGCCAATGCAAACGGTGGTGCCATTGTGTGCATCCGGAGAAAAATAATACGGCTTTACCGTGACTTCATGCAGGTGAAACAAAGCACCATCAATACTTAGCTCGGATACATGAATGCTGCCATCTTCATTGGAAAAGCGCCGGAGCTCTACCGCCCCGAACGCCCTTTCATAAAAGGAAATATCGTGGACGCCGTTGGGAATGAAAAGCTCGGGGGCAAAAAGAGGTATAGGATTGTTCATTGATTGTAATTTACTGATTTTTGACTACTCCTCATTGATGGCTTCTTTCGCATTTCATCTGCGGAGACTTTCTCCCGCTGATCTTAGCCGCTCTTTTCCCGTCCATTTCATCACTGGTATCCCACAAACTTCTGCTCTGCTTTTACAATTTTTTCAAAAAAGGATCGTAACCCTTCATAATCGCCAGGCGGATAAAACTGCTGCCGGTTATTGGTAAACCTGCGTGTCACCTGCAATTTTCCCGGATCGATCAGCTGAAACCGCAGCGTATATTCCAGGTCCTTAAACGCCAAAGAAACGGAAACCGGGGGTGTTGTAAATTTCATACCATCGGGAGCAAAAACGGTTATCTGCGTTTCATAGGCATCCGTATTTTCATAATACCAGTATTCTACCGGCAAAGTTCTTTCTTCTGCGGGAAAACGGTCCATCGTTGCCACTACATCATGATAATTGATCTTAAAGGCGTTTACGGTACCCACTTCCGAAACCTGGTCATTTGCGAGGTAGGAAAACTGGTATTGCACCGAATCCGTCAGACCATCCAGCCCGGAAAACCGCAGGTCTTTTAACTTCACGCCTGTCGCGTATCCCGCTGCCACCGCTGCTTCCATATCCTTGAGCCGTTTCTGTTCATCACTGTGCCGGAAATCAGCACGCATGTCTGATGCCAAATGCCCCGATTTGATCACTTTGGTGGTGTATTGTAGATCAGATCCTTTAGGGCGGATCTCTATAGAACGCACTATCTTATCCCTTAGCCTGTTTGCTGTATTCAGGTAGGCAACTCCGGAGCTTGATGCGCCCGGATGTATAGGTATGTCCAGCATCAGCGCACCACACAGGCTATTGGGCATGGCCGCAAAAGGAAGATTGTTATCCGTCAGTTCAATAAAATAGTCTTTATTGTCCAGTGTTGCCCTGGCAATACAGTGGTTAAAGTCCATCCCCGGCAGCAGCATCGATCTGGTTCCGTTATCTCTTGTATCAATCAGCACCATATTGGCGGCGATCCCTGCTTTATGGCAAAGAGCTACAAACAACCGCGACAAATCCTTGCAATCGCCCAGCTGTGTGTTGAGCGTAACGGAAGGCTTCTGTGGAATGTACCCGCTTTGCCTAAAGGCCACCGAACTATAATGAATGGTGTTTTCAATATACTCATAGATACGTTTTGCTTTGTTAAACTGGCTTTCAGATGCGGTACCTGGC
>DASVLZ010000434.1:0-3077 GCA_036384615.1 Sediminibacterium sp. | reverse complement strand
ATCCCGTACAGCTTCCCGTGATCGAAACCATTGACCTTAACAAAATACCCGGCAAAAGCAAACCGGCCATCACGGAACCCCTGGCAGAGGCGATCACTGCATCGCTGCAACAGAACCGGCAGGTGATCCTGTTCCAGAACCGCAGGGGCTACTCACCCTACCTGATCTGCGATACCTGCGGGTGGATACCGCATTGCACACAGTGTGATGTTACGCTTACCTATCACAAAGCGAGGAACCAGTTGTCGTGTCATTACTGCGGCAGTTCCTACCCGCTTGTACAAACCTGTGCTGCCTGCGGAAGCCATCATTTCCTGCAGAAGAATTTTGGTACGGAGAAGATCGAAGAGCTGATAGCAGAACAGTTTCCCGATGCCAGGATAGCGAGAATGGATTACGACAGTGTAAAAGGAAAACACGACCATGATGCACTCATCAAACTCTTTGAGCAGCACCGCATAGATATACTCGTGGGCACGCAGATGGTGGTGAAGGGACTTGATTTTGAAAAAGTAGACCTGGTAGGTATCGTGGATGCCGACAGCATACTCAACTTCACAGATTTCAGGGTTAATGAACGCGCTTACCAGCTGATGGAGCAGGTAAGCGGCCGCGCGGGAAGGAAAAATGGCAATGGCAAAGTGCTGGTTCAGGTGAGCAATCCCCGGCATCCCGTACTGCAGTTTGTAAGGGAGCATGACTTCGGGAGACTATATCATTACGAGACCGGCAACCGCAAACAGTTTGCCTATCCGCCGTTTACACGCCTCATAAAGATCATCTTCAAGCACCGGGAAAAACATCTTGCGGAAGAAGCTGCCAACATCATGATGCAGGGGCTCTACCCTCATTTTGGCGCATATGCACAGGGGCCTGCACAGCCGGTGGTAGACAGGGTCCGCAACCAGTACCTCTGGGAGTTGTTACTTAAATTGCCCAAAGATGCACGGCTGATCAGGCAATGTAAACATGAGGTCAGGCAACAGACAGTGATCATTCAATCGAATAAAAGATACCGCAGCGTTACCATCCTGCCGGATGTGGATCCTGTATAATCCATCTTTATGAAAACCAGCAGCCAGTTCTCATTACGGCCCTACAATACTTTCGGGATAGAAGCGAAGGCCAGGCACTTTATTGCCTTCAGTTCCCTGGAACAACTGCAGGAAGCGCTGGAGGCCTATCCTCGTGAACCTCTATTGATATTGGGCGGCGGCAGCAACATACTTCTTACCGGCGATTTCAACGGGCTTGTGATAAAGAACGAATTAAAAGGGATAGAGCTGGTACGCGAAGATGCAGGCTATTATTATGTAAGGACCCAGGCCGGGGAAAACTGGCATGGCTTTGTGCAATATTGTATACAACACCAATATGCCGGCGTGGAGAACCTTAGCCTGATACCCGGCAATGTAGGCGCTTCTCCCATGCAGAACATCGGCGCATACGGCGTGGAGATCAAAGATGTTTTTCATGAACTGGAAGCCTGGCATATCCATGAAAAAAAACGATACCGTTTTTCAGTGGCCGACTGTTGTTTCGGTTACCGGGAAAGTGTCTTCAAGAAATCACTCAAAGGACAGTTCATCATACTGAACGTAACATTCCGGCTGAATAAACAGCCGGTATTCCATACCAGTTATGGCGCTATGGAAAACGAGCTGGAAAAAATGCAGCTGAAGGAACTCAGCATACAAGCCATATCCGAAGCGGTCATACGCATCCGCAGCAGTAAACTGCCCGACCCTGCAGCTATCGGCAATGCAGGTAGTTTCTTTAAAAACCCTGTTATACCTTCTGAGCAATACAAACACCTGCTACAACAATACCCGCAAATGCCCGGCTTTGCCATGGATGGTTCCCATACCAAGATACCTGCCGGCTGGCTGATAGAAAATACCGGCTGGAAAGGGTACCGCGAGGGCGATGCGGGTTGCTATCCCAAACAGGCCCTTGTACTCGTTAACTACGGCCAGGCCACCGGCCACGATATCTTCCATCTTTCCGAAAAGATCATCAGCAGCATCCGGGAAAAATTCGGGATAACGCTTGAGAGAGAAGTAAATGTTATTTGAATATCGGATATTCCTTGTTCAATATTCGATATTCGCTACTACTGATAAAAATGAAGAAATAAAAAAGGATCGTTTTTACGATCCTTTTTTATTTCTTCATTTTTATCAGTAGTAGCGCAGTTTCATTTCCGTGCGCCTGTTCAATGCGCGCCCTTTCGCTGTTTTATTATCTGCTATGGGGCGTGATGAACTGAAGCCTTCGGAGCTGAGCCTGGAGGCATCGATACCTTTTGATACCATATAATCGTATACGGATTTCGCACGGTTCTTGCTCAGCGGCACATTGATCTTGTCACCGCCGGTGATATCTGTATGGCCTTCGATATCCAGTTTCAGGTTCTTGTCTTCGTTCAGTACACTTACCACATCATCCAGCGCTTTGAATGATTTGGGCAGCAGTTTGGCGCTGTTTACCTGGAAGAAGATATTGCGGGCGCTGGTATTCACGCGTTTCACGACTTCTTCCTTCACTACTGGGCAACCCTGGTTTTCTCTTACACCGGGTACATCGGGACATTTATCTTCTTCATCATTAATGCCGTCATGGTCACGGTCGGGTACCGGGCAACCCTGGTAGCGGGCCACGCCGGCCACATCAGGACATTTATCTTCTTCATCGTTGATTCCGTCATGATCACGGTCAGGTACGGGGCAGCCGTCATATTTAGCCAGGCCTTTTACCTGCGGGCATTTATCGTTCTCATCATTGATGCCATCGCCATCGGTATCAGGTACAGGGCAGCCATCGTATTTGGCAACACCGGGTACGGTGGGGCATTTATCCTGGCTGTCTTTGATACCATCGCCATCAGTATCAGGTTCTGCGGGTGGAGGGGGCGGTGGAGGAGGCGGGGTAACCAGTTCTTTCTTGTCTTTCAGCGGTGAGCTGATGCCTATGGTATAGTTGAAATGGTTGGCAGAAAGTGATGAAACCATGGCGTTATACACAAAGCGTGTATTCAGGAATGTTTCCTGCCCCAGGTTGAACTGCAGGCCGGCACC
>DASVLZ010000433.1:0-3445 GCA_036384615.1 Sediminibacterium sp. | reverse complement strand
CCGTACTGGAATCTGCGGCTGATGGCCACAACACTGTCCCCCACTTTAAAAGGATGGTCTGCCAGGTAGCGGCCTAACAGGATGCTGTTCTGCACCCTGCCCCCGCCGTTTTCCCTCAGGTCGATCACCAGGTTCTGTACCTGTTCTTTCTGAATGGCGTGGAAACTCTTCCGGAAGAATGCCCTCAGCCCGCTGCCGGCAAAAGTGGCTATGCGCATGATCGCCGTACTGTTTGCAGAGTCTATTACCAGGGAACGTTTTGCGAGTATGCCCGCTTTACGCAGCTGTTTTCTTGTGGGTCGCTGTATGGCAGGCAATGTGCGCGGTGGCTTTCTCGAAAGCTGTACCCTGGGACTGTAATTTTTTACCTGCGCGGTACGTTCTGTTCCGGAGCTATCTATATATGAGATCGCATAAGTACTGTCAAGCCCTAACACGGTTTTATACCATGCGGGGAAATTGCCAGAGATCACCTGGTTCTTGAAATTGATAGAATATCCATCCGTACTCATGTAATGGAAAATGGTATCCAGCAAAAAACGGTTGCTCATGCCATTGATACCTGTGATGATGGTACCTTTTTTAAAAACAGAGTCATTAGGGGTAGCGCTGGCTATTACCACAAGGCTGTCGTCCCATGCTTTCAGCAGCAGAGGGAATACCGGATAGCGGAAACGGGAAGCTTTTTTCAGGTATGCTTTTGAAAAACGTACCGTGGTATGTCCGCAACGGATCTGGCTTATTACGTATGCTGTTTTGTTCTTGAATGCCACTTCATCCATCGAATCCTTTATGCTGTTGATGGCATTGGCGAATGCCGCATCCAGGCTGTCTTTTGTAGTGTACCAGTAAAGGCTGGGATGGTTGGCTTCGAGTACCTTCTTCAGGAGTGATAAGTCTTCCCTTAGCTTGTCGGGACTGATCCTGGGAAGAGTAGCGGGTTGGCGTTGCGCACGAATTCCGGTCATCATCAACATACAAACGCACAGAGCAAGACATCTACAAAGGTTCATAACATTCGTGGCCGTGGGCAGCTTCTGGAAAGTTAGGAACTATTGCTGAAAAGCATTCCATCCCTGCGCGGAAATCGGGAATGTATTGCCTCCTTTGGTAAGGAGCCTGCAGCCTTCTTCTGCCTCCGTCATATAACCGATCACGCTGATCTCCTCGTTGAGTACGATCTTCTCGTGGTCTTCCTGTTTCAGGGTAAAGATCAGCTCATAATCTTCGCCGCCATTCAGCGCACAAACAGTGGGGTCGAGGCCGAATTTGAAAGCGGCGTTGCGTGACTGCTCGGCAATAGGTATTTTTTCTTCATATACGCAGCAGCCCAGGCTGCTCTGGCGGCACAGGTGCAGCACTTCACTGCTGATGCCATCGCTTACATCCATCATGGAGGTAGGCAGTATGTTCTGCTGCGCAAAGAAATCGATCATATCTCGCCTCGCTTCCGGCTTCAGCAGCCGGCCAACGATATAGCTTTCGTTTTCAAGATCGGGTTGTACCTGCGGGTTCTCGAGGAAGATCTTTTTTTCGCGCTCCATCAGTGTAAGACCGAGGAATGCGCCGCCCAGGTCGCCGCTCACGCAGATCAGGTCGCCTTTATTGGCCGTACTTCTCTTCACAACTTTATCAGCCTGCACCTCACCTATCGCGGTTACGGAAATGATCAGGCCTTTGTTGGAAGAAGACGTATCTCCGCCAACGAGATCTACCTTATATTTTTCGCAGGCAAAATAAATGCCCTCATATATTTCATCCAGCGACTCCACGCTGAAGCGGTTGCTGATGCCGAGGCTTACAGTTACCTGCGTGGGGGTGGCATTCATGGCATACACATCACTCAGGTTTACCACGATGGCTTTATAGCCGAGATGCTTTAATGGCGTATAGGCAAGATCAAAATGAATGCCCTCGAGCAGCAGGTCGGTGGTTACCACGGTTTGCCTTCCCAGGTGATCGATCACAGCAGCATCATCTCCCACACCCAGAACGGTGGAAGCATGATAGGTTTCGAAATTCCGGGTGAGATGGTCTATCAGCCCAAACTCACCCAGTTCTCCTATCTCGGTCCTTTGTGTTGCCATAAGATTTGTTTTTCGGGGACTACAGGTCGCCGCCATTCACCACGCGCACCAGTTCATCATGTATCTTTCCATTGGTGGCAATGATACCCGGCTGGTAGGGGGAATAAGGTTGGTTTTTAAAATCGGTTACCGTACCGCCGGCTTCTTTTACAATAAGAAAACCTGCGGCGCTGTCCCATGCCTGCAGTTTGTGTTCGTAAAAACCATCAAACCTGCCTGCTGCTACCCAGCAAAGATCAATGGCAGCGCTGCCCAGTCTTCTTACAGGAACACCCTTGCGGATCAGTTTCTCAAAAACCTGCAGCGGGCCGTTGGGAGAATCGAGGTAGGTATATGGGAATCCGGTTACCAGGCAGCTGTTGATGAGCGCCGGCTGTTCGCTTACACTGATCAGTTTATCGTTGAGCGTAGCGCCGAAACCTTTTTGTGCAAAGAACAATTCATTGATGAAAGGATTGTAAACAGCGCCCATCATCATTTCGCCATCATGTTCAATGCCTATGCTCACACAGCAAATGGGTATGCCATTGGCAAAGTTCACGGTACCATCAATAGGGTCGATGATCCATTTATAAGCAGAGTCCTGTACAATCTCACCTGTTTCTTCGCTCAGGAGGTAATGGCCGGGATAGTCTGCACGGATCACTTCAAAAATGGCTTTTTCCGCGGCATGGTCGGCCTCGGTCACCAGGTTATTCACACCTTCTTTATTGCTGATCGCAAAGGTTCCATTAAAAAAACGGGTGAGTTGCGCCGCGCCTGCCTCTATGGCTTTGAGCAAGGTTTGTTTTAGCATGGCGCAAAGGTAAGGAAGATACATACGTACCCCGTAAATCGTACTTTGCAACATGCTTTCCGTCATCATTGTCAGCTACAATGTGCGTTTTTTCCTGGAGCAATGCCTGTACGCTGCGAGCAGGGCATCGCAACACCTGGCGGTGGAAGTGATCGTTGTGGACAATCATTCTTCAGACGGTACCGTATCTTATCTCAAGCCCTTATTTCCCTCCGTTACCTGGGTCGTGAATGATGTGAACGCGGGGTTTGGCAGGGCCTGCAACCAGGGGCTTGCAAAATGCAAAGGCGAGTTGGTGCTGTTCCTTAACCCGGATACTTTGATCCCGGAAGATTCTCTCGCAGCATGCATCCGCTATTTACAGGAAACACCGGCTGCCGGTGCACTGGGTGTACCGATGATCAGCGGGCGCGGAAAATATTTACCCGAGAGCAAACGGTCTTTTCCTGCACCGCTGGCTTCTTTTTATAAACTGTCGGGACTGGCAACCCTGTTCCCCTCCTCAGGCCATTTCAACAGGTATGCACTGGGTAACCAGGATGCCTGGCAAACACAACAGGTA
>DASVLZ010000432.1:0-2985 GCA_036384615.1 Sediminibacterium sp. | reverse complement strand
ACCTACCGGTGGTGGCGCAGGAGGCAACCTGCCTAACAATTCAGGTCCTTGTTATCATGCAGACTGCGACCTGTTTAAACTGGTGGATGAAGCCGGTATGCGCAATACGGTACGCTTCAGTGCCATGCTTGCTTACGGGATAGCAGATGCCACAGAGATAAAAGCCAAGCACTTTACAGATGAGGAAACCAGGGAATTCCTGATTAAAAACAACCTGAAAGAGCCTTTGCAGATAGCAGGAGAATGGCGGTGGAAGGATTGATCTTTACTGCACTGTCTTTCCGCGCCGGTCCCATGCACGCTGGATCAGTAACGATAACCATACCGTAGCCACGGCTGTAAGCATGCCGCCTCCCAGGTCGAGCGGAAAATGTTCGGCAAGGTATACCCTTGAATAGGCAACAAGGCAGCCATAGATAAACCCAACAGGTACCACCCATTTTTTCGGGATCAGCAGGCAGCCGAGCAGGAAGATGCTGAATGCAGTAGTGGTATGCCCCGAGGGAAAACTGTAATTGGTGAGCAGGGGTACCCATTCCACGGAATGAAACAGCGTATGGTCTGTGATGAGCGTACCGGGCCTTACCTGTGCGGGAATAAATACATTCTTCAGCGACTGAACAATGATGGTGCCAATAATCACCGTGCAGAACAGCAGCAGGAACCTGTCTTTCCTGTACAGGTAAACGATCACGGCCACGGGAATCCATACTGTACCATCACCCAGGTGAGTGAATAAGGTAAAAACATAATCTGCAAAACGCCCCAGGTCTTCATTCATCAGCAGGAACAGCTCCCGCTTTGTAAGCACAAAAGAAAGGATAACAAGTACCAGGCCTGTGATGCCGGCAAGAACAGAACCCGTGATGAGGTTCCCATAAGCATAAGGCGGCCGTTCTTTCATTGAGGCTGATTTGTGTAAAATTACATTTTGTCTGAAAAGACGGTGAAAAGAAATACACCCGTAAAAAGAGAGGTCCCGCTGGAAAGCGGGACCGTACGTACAAAAAAACAAATACAAGAAAAAAGATTATGCTACACCTGCGAGCTCAAGGCTTTTTTTCTTCAGGTGTACAATATCAATATTATCGATCAGCGGATCGGCGGTGAGCACGAGGGAAACGCCATTCTCCTTCCACCAGGCTTTGCCGGCCAGGTGGTTTACATGCAGTACACCCACCAGGTATTTTCTTTCCGCTTCGGCATGCCATTCTTCGATCCATTCAAAATCTTCACGGGGAATGTATTTCCAGTCATCAAAACTTACATACACTTTCAGGTAATAATCCGTGGCCAGTTCATGCGGCTTGTGGTGATACAGTTTTTTATACTCGTAGCGGTAATGATACCGCAGGGCGCTGATATCGCTCAATACAGCGGAAGCAGTGGGGAAACTGCCTGCGCCCTTGCCATAAAAGAACTGCTTATCGGCAAAGCCGCTCTCTATTACCACGCCGTTATATTCATTCTTTACAAATGATAAGGGCTCATCGTTCTTCACAAAC
The DNA here is from genome assembly GCA_036384615.1 of Sediminibacterium sp. GTDB lineage: Bacteria > Bacteroidota > Bacteroidia > Chitinophagales > Chitinophagaceae > Sediminibacterium. The sequence goes on along the minus strand of DASVLZ010000432.1, from coordinate 1,480 downwards.
TGCGGCAGTACAAAAGCAGCCACCTCTCCATTGCTCAGCTTCTTCGCCTGTGCGATCAGCTTGATGTCGAGATGCTTCTCTTTCGCCACCAGCGCATCACTCAATTGTATGTTCTGGATGCCGCTGAAAAGGATATTGTCAGGATGCTCCACAATACCGTATGCATGGTTGAGCAGGATAGCCCATTTATTCACCGCATCATACCCTTCCACATCCAGCTTGGGATTGCTCTCCGCAAATCCTAACTGCTGCGCAAGCAGCAATGCCGATTGAAAGCTCAGCTTGTCCTCGAACATTTTGGTGAGGATAAAATTCGTGGACCCGTTCACGATGGCTTTGATGGAATGCAGCAGGTCATTATCGTAATATTCTTCCAGGTTCCTGATCACCGGTATGGAGGCACAGGCCGCAGCTTCGCAGAGAAAGGGAAGGCCGGTTTCCTGCTGCAGTTCCAGCAACTCGGGTAAATGTTCGGCGATCATTTTTTTACTGGCGCTCACTACTGCTTTCCCGTTGCGCAGCGCGGTAGAAACGATCTCGAAAGCCGCATTGGCATCATCGATCACTTCCACGATCACGTTGATCTCTTCGTCCTGCAGCAGTTCTTCCTTTTCCGTGGTAAACAGCGATGCCGGCGCATTCCTCGGTTTGGAGGGATTCTTGATACATACTTTTTTAATGCTGGTCCGTAATGAAGGTGTTTGCTGCAATACCTTATAAAGGCCTTCGCCGACAACACCAAATCCAAATAAACCGATCGTCAGTTGCTTGTGTGTTTCCATTGTTTGTTTTGTAGCCTGGTTTTAATATTCTATAAAATTAATAGACTTTGTATTATTTATGGATAAATGCTTTCCGTAACAGATAAAATTCCCTGATTCGCAAACCTGCTTTCCGTATGAATGGTTCCGAGCGCTTTATCGAGGTCGGCAACCAGGTCGTCGGCATCTTCCAATCCTATGGAAAGCCTTACCAGGCTATCGGCAACGCCCGCCGCCCTGCGTCTTTCGGCAGGTATGGATTTATGCGTCATATTCGCCGGGTGCGATACCAGGCTCTTGATGCCGCCCAGGCTCTCCGCCAGTTTGAACAGGGAAGTGCTTGTTACCAGGCGGATGGCAGCGGCTTCTGTATCTTCTTTCAGTGTAAAGGATACGATGCCCCCGAAACCTTTTGCCTGCCTGGCAGCTATCGCATGGTTGGGATGCGATGTAAGGCCGGGATAGAATACTTTGTCTACCGCCGGGTGCTGCTGGAGGAACTCGGCCACTGCCTGTGCATTGGCGCAATGCTGTTTTACCCGCAGGTACAGGGTTTCAATGCCACGTATGAGCAGCCAGCTGTCAAACGGCCCCAGTATAGCCCCGCAGGCGTTCTGGAGGTATTTTACCTGCTCGCCCAGTGCCGCATCCTTGGTTACTACCAGTCCGGCGATCAGGTCGCTATGGCCGCCGAGGTATTTGGTGGCGCTGTGCACTAC
>DASVLZ010000431.1:0-3702 GCA_036384615.1 Sediminibacterium sp. | reverse complement strand
GGCCTCACCGCATCTATGTTCCCCTGGGGAAGCCCTTACCTGCGTAATAAGAAAGGATGCCTGCTGGCCAATTTCAAACCCGGCCGCGGTAACTATGCAGAAGACGGTGGCTTTTATACCGTACCCGCCAATTGGTACTGGCCCAACCAGTACGGATTATATAACATGTCGGGCAACGTATCTGAATGGACAGGTTCCTATTTTTATGAAGGCGCGTATAATTTTATGGCGGATATGAGCCCTGATATCAGGTATGAAGCTAAGGATTCAGACCGGCCGAGGGAAAAACGCAAAGTGGTGCGCGGCGGTAGCTGGAAAGATGTGTCATACTTCCTCCAGGTAGGCACACGTAATTATGAATACCAGGATACGGCCAAATCGTATATCGGTTTCCGTTGTGTGATAGACCTGGCGCCCAAATCAAAATAATAACCCGGTAACAGAACTTGAAGTAAGATAATACCGATTTCGCTGCACCCTGTTCGCAACGCAACGGGGTGTTGCCCAAACAAAAAAGTAAAAACAACCAAAATAAACAAAACAATGGCAGCTGCAATTCCACCTAAAGTCACCAAATGGTTCGATGTATTCGTATCAATCGCTGCGGCGGTAGTGCTTTTCGGAGCGCTTCAAAAACTTTTGCACTCATCCATCGCTGACCTTATGCTGAAGATAGGTCTGTATACAGAGGCGGCTATCTTCCTCGGTTATGGTGTTTTATACTTGTGGTACCCGGCCATAGATGACCACGAGGTACATATTCCCGGCGGTGCCAAAGCAGGTGCGGCCCCTTCTAATGCTGCGCTGGATAAACTCAATGATATGTTTGAAGAAGCAGGCATCAATGCCGATTCACTCTCTAAACTGAGTGCAGGCTTCAGCAAACTGAACACTTCGGTTGACCAGATCGCCAAAATGAGTGATGTGGTGGCATCAACCGGTGATTTTAGTGTAAAAGCCAAAGAAGCAGGTGTGGCTTTGGGAGGTATTAAAGACGCAGCCAATACAGCAACACAATCACTGGCCGGCTTCCAGACTGCTGCCGAAGGTGCTAAAATGTTCCATGAGCAGATGCAGTCGCTCAATAAAAACCTTTCTTCTCTCAATACCATCTATGAACTGGAACTGCAGGAAGGCAATAACCACCTGAAAGCATTGAACCAGTTCTACGGTAAGCTGGCCGAGGCTTCCAATGCCATGAGCAGCAGCGCGGATGATGCCATGAAAGCGAAAGAACAGATAGCTGCACTCGCCAATAACCTGGGCAGGCTGAACCAGCTGTACGGAAATATGCTTACTGCCATGCAGGGAAGGTAATTGCCTGATCATAACCAAAACAACTATTGAGAATATTCTAAAATAGACTTAATCAAATGGCATTACCCAAAGAACCGCGGCAGAAGATGATCAACATCATGTACCTGGTGCTTACTGCGCTCCTGGCACTGAATGTATCGGCCGAAATTCTGAACGCGTTCAAAACCGTAGACCGGAGCCTGATGACGGCAAGTGAGATTGCAGAGAAAAAGAACGAAGACATTTTCAAATCATTCAAACAAAAGCTGGAAAAACCCGAAACCCGTGAGAAAGCCCAGATATGGATGCCCAGGGCTGAGCAGGCTAAAAAACTGGCCGATGATATGTATGCCTATATAGACGGACTGAAACAGGAGCTGAAAAAAGAATCCGGACTGGAAGTGATAAACGGCGTGGAAACCTATAAGGAAGACGACCTGGAAGCTTCTACCCGCATGTTTGTTTCAGAACCGCCGGTGGGAAAAGACAAGGGAAAGGAATTGTACCAGCGACTGACAGAATTCAAGAAAAAGCTGATGGATATAGACCCCGATATAAAAAAAGACCTGGAAGCTACTTTGCCCCTGGATCTTTCCATCCCCAAAACAAACAATGTGGCGGGAAAGGATGACTGGGCCTATAATTATTTTCATATGACACCCAGCGTGGCCAGCATCACTATCCTGAGCAAGTTCCAGAACGATGTTAAGAACAGTGAAGCGCAGGTGGTGGAATACTGTCATAAAGAAATCGGCGAAGTGGAACTGATCTATGATGAGTTCCAGGCATTTGCCGGCACCAACAGCCAGTACCTGATGCCCGGCGAACAGCTGGTGATCACGGCAGGCGTGGGTGCATTCAGTAAAGCGGCTAAACCTACCATTACTGTAGACGGATCTCCCGTAGCAATAAAACCCGATGGCACTGCCGAGTATACTACTACCGTAAACAATTCAGGTGCGGGTACCAAAAAAGTGGTGATCACTTTCAAGAAACCTGACGGTACTATAGCTAAAGTGGAGAAAGATGTGAAATTCACAGTGGGCGTGCCTTCCGGACTGGTGGTGTCTACTGATAAGACAAGGGTATTTTACCAGGATCTTGAAAACCCGTTGAACGTAACCGGAGGTGGCGGTGATGAAAAGGTAACCCTTACGGTCGATGGCCCGGGTATCACATCTCACAAGGCGGGTCCCGGCCAATACATAGTGGTTCCCAAGCAACTGGGTTCTGCAACAGTAGTAGCAACCGATGGGAAGACTACGCAACGTATTATCATTCCTATTAAGAAAGTACCGGATCCTATTGCCACTGTAGGTGGTAAGGCTGGCGGTCCGATAGGAGCTAATGCATTCCGCGTACAGCGTGGAGTGGCAGCAGAATTGCGTGATTTCGTATTTGAAGGAGTTAAATACGATGTGATATCCTTCACTATGGTTTGTACAGGTAAAGGATTTGAAGAAAGCGGTATGCAGTTTGCTGAAATCACAGGACCGTACTTTAATGCTGAGGCGCAGAATTTCATGAAAAGATTACAACCGGGTTCTACTGTGATCATTGATGAGATCAAAGTACGCGGACCTGGCGGAACAAGAACACTGGATCAGAATATTTCATTTACTCTTCAATAAATGTGTGTATGAAAAAGGTATTATCAGGTGGTGTATGGTTGATGACAATCATGGTTTGTTGCCAGGTGGCAAATGCACAGAACAGCAAGTATGGGAATACCAATAGGACATCCACCCGTCCTGACAGTTCCAATAATACGCGGGGTGTAACACAGCAGCCGGCTACTACACCTACTACAGTACCCAATCCCAATGCAGGAGCTGGTAATGTTACCTTGCGGTATGATACGACCAATCCCGGTGGTTTTGATGCCAAACCTGAAATATCGCTGCGTAACAACTATGCAGTTGATCGCAGCTATGTAAAGGATCGCAAGCCGCTGGAGTATGAACATATCCGTGATGACGACAATCTCTGGAGCGAATTCATCTGGAGAGAGATTGATGCGAGGGAAAAATTCAACCAGTCGTTTATGTATCCCGGCAAAGACAATAATGGTGAAGACCAGCGTTTCTTTTCCATTTTGCTGCAGGCGATCAAATATGATAGTGTAACCGCTTTTTCTCCAGATAATGACCGCTTCACCACACCTTTGACCATGGATCAGGTGATGAATATGACAGCCGGTGTGAACGATACGGTAGATGTTCCGGATCCTGTTTCAGGTACAGTAGAAAGAGTGATCACCAAAAAGCCCAGGTTTAGCCCGGACTCTGTATACACTTTCCGCTTGAAAGAGCAGGTAATATTCGATAAAGAGTCCAGCCGCCTGTTCACCCGCATTATTGGGATTGCTCCGATAGCCAAGCAGGTGTCGGGAGGCAAATCCGGACC
>DASVLZ010000430.1:0-3265 GCA_036384615.1 Sediminibacterium sp. | reverse complement strand
TTTTCGGCGGAGGCCGGCGCGGCAGTGATGCCAGAACCCGCGGACAGCGCGGCAGCAACCTGCGCATCAAACTCAAACTGAATTTTGAGGAGATCGCGAAGGGAGTAACGAAAAACGTTAAAGTAAAAAAATACATCGTATGCAGCACCTGCGGGGGCAATGGCGCCAAAGACAAAGGAAGCATGCAAACCTGCAGCACCTGTAACGGCAGCGGCCAGGTAAGAAAGACGACCAATACTTTCCTGGGCCAGATGCAAACGGTAACCACATGCCCCACCTGTCATGGCGAAGGCTCTTCCGTAACAGCCAAATGCGGATCGTGCAAAGGAGAAGGAAGGGTATATGGTGAAGAGACCATCAGCATAGATATACCTGCCGGCGTACAGGAAGGCATGCAGCTGAGCATGGGCGGAAAGGGTAATGCAGGCGAGAGAGGAGGCATGCCGGGTGACCTGATCATACAGATAGAGGAGGAATCACATCCTGAACTCCATCGCGATGGATTGAATGTGGCATACGAACTGCATATTTCTTTTGTGGATGCCGTATTCGGCACACAGGTAGAAGTGCCTACGATTGACGGGCGGGCCAAGATCAAGATACCCCCGGGCACACAGAGCGGAAAGATATTCCGTCTTAAAGGAAAAGGATTTCCCGAAGTGCAGGGCTATGGCCACAAAGGCGATCAGCTGATAGAGGTGAATATCTGGACCCCTCAGAACCTGGATGCAGACGAAAAAGCCATGCTCGAAAAATTAAGCAGCAGCGACAACTTCAAACCCAAACCCCACAAATCAGAGAAAAACTTCTTCGACAAAGTGCGCGAAGCGTTCAATTAAGATCAGTGCGATCTGCGATCGCTTTTCTTTACTTTCTTTTTGCTGGGCGCATATACATGCATTGCCTTCTCGATCAGCGAGAGAAATTCGAGCTGGCTCCTGTCCCCGGGATCTATGCATGAAGCGGCGAGGGTTTGCACATCTTCGAGTTTTTTATTTTTTGTGTAGGGCGATTGTTTCAGAATAGAGCCGAACATGGCAATGCTTGCGGCAAGCCTGCAGGCGCTGTCGGCATCCGATATGCGCACGGGATGATAAAGCGCATGAAAAGACTGGCTGCTGTTGCGGCTTTGACCGGGTATTTTGTATTGCAGCAACACATCGGCAAAATGTTTTTCCTTCAGTACGGAATCACTGCCATTCAGTTCTATTTCAAAAACAGCCATTGCTGAATGGCCGCTGCCTGTTTCGCCGCCTTCCAGTTCACTGGTACTGTCGGCTATGGCATCTTTCTTATTATCAAAACCGATCAACCTGTATCGTTTTACTGTAGCAGGATCAAAATCGATCCTGGCAAAAGCATTGTTGGCAACGGCATACAAAGTTTGCGTGAGTTCCGTCACCAGCACTTTTTCTGCTTCGGACTGGTTATCGATATATGCAAAATTGCCATTGCCTTTTTTCGCCAGTGTTTCCAGTTTGCTGTCTTTATAATTACCCATACCCACACCCAGGCAGGTAAGATAAATACCTGTTTGCCGGAAGGTAATGATCAGGTCTTCCAGTTCTTTTTCAGAAGACTGCCCCACGTTGAAGTCGCCGTCTGTGGCGAGTATTACGCGGTTATTGCCTTTGGCAAGGAATGACCTGCGGGCCAGGTTATAAGCAATATTGATGGCGCCCGCACCGGGTGTATCGCCACCGGCAGAGAGGGAATCGATCACATTTTTTATCCGCTGTTTTTCTTTTCCGCTGGCAGGCGGCAGGACTATACGCACACCACCACCATAAGTAACGATGGTAATGGAATCTTTTTCGCGCAGGTTATCGATCAGCAGTTTAAAAGCAGACTGGAGCAGGGGCAGCCGGTTGGGCTGGTCCATGGAACCGGAAATATCTACCAGGAAAACCAGGTTGGAAGCGGGCAGGCTGTCGATATCCAGTTTGGGCGCGGCAATGTTTACAAAGAACAGTTTATTTTTTTCATTCCACGGGCAATCACTTACATAGGTATAGCAGTTGAACGATCGCGCATCATGTACCTGGTCGCGGCGGCTGAAGCGGAAATAGTTGAGCAGTTCCTCTATACGTATGGCATCTTTGGGTACGGTCATACCGTTGTTGAGGAACCGGCGCATATTGCTGTAAGAAGCTTTATCTATATGCAGCGCATAACCGGTTTCAGGATATTGCGATGTGTTTACAAAGCTATTCTCCACGAGGCTCGAATAACTCTCACCCCCTGTAGAAAAATTGTTGCCGGATGGTTTCAGGTTCGTGGTTACCGAAGAAAGTTTATGCAGGTATTGCTGTGCAGTAGATGGGAGCATCTTGAGCACGAGCGACTGAAAATTCCTCGCATCCACGGCTATGTGCAGGGTTTCGTATCCATCGAATGTGCAGGTAATGCTGTCTGTTGCTTTGGATAAGGGGATGCCGAATGTGCCGGATCTTCCTGTATAAAATGGGTTGGTGCCGAGCGAAAGCAGGTTGATGCGCACACCTTCCAGCAATCGGCTCCTGTTGTCCCTGACCTCACCGCGCAGGTAAAACTGGCAGTACGCGGCCTGGCAGGCAAACAAATATGGAAGTAACCAAATGAGCCGCTTCATCTGGTATGATTGGTTTCACCCAATCTAACGTTTTAAAAAGAAAAAACATATAGGCGGGGAGGATATTGGGAAAAATTTAAGTGTAAGGCTGGAAGTGCCTTCGCCGCTGTTGGTCGCCTGACCAACAGCAATGGAGACTGATATTTAAGCTATAACAGATTATTCTTCCTCATCCAACTGGTAAAGCTCCCTGATATTCCTCCCCAACGCATCATAGTCCAATCCATAGCCCAGCACAAATTTGTTGGGAATGGAAAAACAGCAATAATCGATCTGTATAGGGTAAACGGTAGCTTCCGGTTTGTGCAGCAGTACGGCGATCTTGAGAGAGGCGGGCTGCTGGTTATGCAGTTGCGGCAGGAACTCATGCATGGTCTTGCCGGTATCTATAATATCTTCCAGTATCACCACATGCCGGTTGTTGATATCGGTATCGAGGCCAATAGCAGTGAGCACCTGCCCGGATGATTTGGTGCCTTTATAGGAAGCGAGTTTGATAAAACATATTTCTGCCTCAAAGTCCAATTCCTTGAACAGGTCCGAAGCAAACATGAAGGATCCATTGAGTATGGCTACGAACAGGGGCTTTTTACCTGCATAATCCGCATGCAACTGCGCGGCAAGTTCCCTGATCTTTTCAAGGATCAGCGCTTC
>DASVLZ010000429.1:0-6523 GCA_036384615.1 Sediminibacterium sp. | reverse complement strand
GTAGGCTACACACCCGATGCCCGCGAATACCTTGCCTGGCTGCAATGCGGGAAAGAAGCATTTCGTGAGAAGTAATTTATTCACAAGCTGATCTGCTTCTCGGCCATCATCTTCCGCAGGTTGATGAGGCCGTAACGCATACGCCCCAGAGCGGTATTGATACTGCAATTGGTGATAGAAGCAATTTCTTTAAAGCTCAGGTTGGCATAATGGCGAAGCACGATGATCTCGCGCTGCTCTTCCGGCAGCAGGTCCAGCATCTGCCTTACACGTTCATGGCTCTGCGACTGCATTACCTTGGTGTCGGGGGCATCTTCCGATATCTGTAACAACTCGAAAATATCTTTGTTATCGCTCGTGCGTATGGAAGGGGCACGTTTTACTTTGCGGAAATAATCGATACACAGGTTATGCGCAATCCGCAAAGCCCAGGGCAGGAATTTACCTTCTTCTGCATAACGCTTGTTGCGGATCGTATCAATGATCTTGATAAACACATCCTGGAACAGGTCCTCCGCCAGGTAAGTGTCCTTCACAAAAAACAGGATGGAAGAAAATATCTTGTCCTTATGCCGGTTGATAAGGTTCTCAAACGCGCAGGTATTGCCGTTCTGGAAAGACAGGATCAGGTCGATATCTGACACTTGGTCCGGTGTTCTCATTTGCGCTGCCGGTTTGTTGTTTAATGTTGGTTTAAACTAATAACTCCTTCTATTTCAATGTCAAATTAAAAATCTTTTCATGGTGCAGCCTGTTTGTGGAAAAGATGTTTTCCGGAGGTAGGGGTTATGCACATCCGGGCCTGCTAATTCATTTGATTTGTTTTGCTAAATTTTTGTGCAAAAAGGTGGTTTCTGTTTAATTTTATGTTCTGATATGGCAACAAAGACAAAGTCTGCACCCCCGCAGAAAACAAAAGAAACGGCAGGTGATATTGTGGTGAAAGGCGCCCGTGTACACAATCTCAAAGATGTTACGGTAAGTTTTCCCCGCAATACATTTATTGTGGTAACCGGTGTTTCAGGAAGCGGTAAATCATCCCTGACCATAGATACCTTATTTGCTGAAGGGCAGCGCCGCTATGCCGAAAGCCTCAGCGCCTATGCAAGGCAGTTCATGGCAAGGATGGTGAAGCCGGACGTGGATTATATCAAGGGTCTTTGCCCGGCAATTGCTATTGAACAGAAAGTGATCACACGTACACCGCGGAGTACCGTGGGCAGTATGACGGAGATCTATGATTACCTGCGCTTACTGTATGCACGTACCGGCAAAACGATATCGCCCATCAGCGGCAGGCAGGTAAAAAAGGATGACGTGGCTGATGTGCTGGCTGCCATCACATCCATGCCCGAAGGCAGCAGGGCGCTGATCGTTGTTCCTTTTAAGCAACATCCCAAAAGAGAAGTGAGGGAAGAACTCGGCATTCTGATGCAGAAAGGTTTCTCCCGTATCTACATAAAAAAACCTGCAGCAAAAAATGAAGAAGAGAGTACACTGATCCGTATTGAAGAACTGCTGGAACTGAATGATAAAGACATTCAAAAACAAATTCCCCGGGCTTCCAGTTCCAGTCTCCAGGTTTTTACCCTCATCGACCGTATCGTTACCAAAATATTTGATGAAGATGACCTGCACCGTTTATCGGATTCTATCGGCACGGCTTTTTATGAAGGCGAAGGAGAAATGTACGTGGAGCAGGATGGAAAAAAGCTGCTGCATTTCAGTAATAAATTTGAGCTGGATGGTATACAGTTTGAAGAACCGGTACCCAACCTGTTTTCTTTCAACAATCCGTATGGTGCATGTCCTACCTGCGAGGGCTTTAGCCAGGTATTGGGGATTGATGAAGACCTGGTGATACCTGATAAAACACTGAGCTTATACGAAGGCGCTGTGGCGCCGTGGAAGGGAGAAAAACTTGGCTTGTGGCGTGAGCAGTTCATTAAACATGCCGGAAAGATCGGCTTCCCGATCCATAAGCCCGTCATCGATCTTACCAAACAGCAATACCACCAGTTATGGGAAGGTGAAGGAAATGCCCAGGGCATCCATGATTTTTTTAAGGAAGTGGAACAGAACCTGTACAAAGTGCAGTACCGTGTGTTGCTGAGCCGCTACAGGGGGCGTACCATCTGTCCCGATTGCCATGGTTACCGTTTGCGCAAGGAAGCATTGTATGTAAAAGTGGGAGGCAAACATATTGGTGAGTTATGCGGGATGCAGGTGAAAGACCTGAAAACCTGGTTTGATGCACTGGACCTTTCGCAGCACGACCGGCAGGTTGCCAAAAGGATATTGCTGGAAGTACACCAGCGTTTGCAGACACTGATAGATGTGGGGCTTGGATACCTTACGCTGAGCCGTCTTGCCAATTCCCTCAGCGGCGGCGAGAGCCAGCGTATACAACTGACGAGAAGCCTGGGCAGCAACCTCACCAATTCGCTCTACATACTGGATGAGCCATCCATAGGCCTGCATTCTCGCGATACGGAAAAGCTGATCAGCGTATTGAAATCATTGCGAGACCTCGGGAATACCGTGGTAGTTGTGGAGCATGATGAAATGATGATGCGTGAAGCCGATCATATCATTGATATGGGACCGCTTGCATCGCATCTCGGGGGAGAAGTGGTGGCAACAGGCGATTATGATGCCATAGTGAGCAATCCCGACAGCCTTACAGGAAAATACCTTACCGGTAAGCTGAAGATCGAAACGCAGAAATCGCCGCGCAAATGGACGCGCAGCATTACCGTTGAGAACGCCCGGCAGAATAACCTGAAAGATATTACTGTTACCTTCCCGCTCAATACACTCTGCGTGGTGAGTGGTGTAAGCGGAAGCGGCAAGACCACATTGGTGAAACAGGTGTTTGTGCCCGCATTAAAAAAACTGAAAGGCGATTTTGCGGAGAAAGTGGGATTGCACAAAGCGCTGAGCGGAGATATAGATTATATATCACAGGTAGAGTTGGTTGACCAGGACCCGATCGGCAAATCTTCGAGGAGTAATCCTGTTACATATATCAAGGCGTACGACCAGATCCGCGACCTGTATGCAAAGCAGCCGTTGTCGAAGATGCGTGGTTTTCAGCCCAAACATTTTTCATTTAACGTAGACGGCGGCAGGTGCGATACCTGCAAAGGAGAGGGGGAACAGATCGTGGAGATGCAGTTCCTGGCGGATGTGCATCTTACCTGTGAATCCTGCGGAGGCAAGCGCTTTAAGGAAGAAGTGCTGGAAGTGCATTACAAAGGCAAAAGCGTATACGATGTGCTGGAGATGAGTGTGGATGATGCGCTGGTATTTTTTGCTGATGAAAAAAGCATACGCAATGCCATACAGCCGCTGCAGGATGTGGGGTTGGGATACATCAAGCTGGGCCAGAGCAGCGATACATTGAGTGGTGGCGAGGCGCAGCGTGTAAAGTTGGCCAGCTTCCTGGGCAAGGGGAAAGGTATCGGTCATATGCTGTTTGTATTTGATGAACCTACTACCGGTCTTCATTTTCATGATATCAGCAAGCTGCTGGCATCATTTCATGCCCTGATAGAGCAGGGCCATTCCCTCATCGTTATCGAACACAATACAGATGTGATCCGCTCCGCGGACTGGATCATCGATCTCGGCCCCGAAGCCGGTGATGCCGGCGGCAACCTGATATATTCAGGTGTACCCGCAGGGTTGAAAAAGGTGAAAGAGAGTTATACGGGGAAATATATTTGAATGGCAGATTGCAGTTACGTATAAATTACAGGTATTAATTCAGGGGTCTTGTTCCCTTGAAAACCCGGCGAAGTTGTACTTTTGAAGTATCCAACCAAATCCGCTACACCAGTAGGCTGGTATAAAACTTGCCGATGGGGTCTGTGCAGAACGGGCAGTCATCGGCTTTTATTTTGTTTCTACCCGTATAATTTGTTGTGTATGTCTACGTGCAAAGTCGCGATCTTAATTGATGGCGGGTTCTTTCTGCAAAGATTTAAGGCTATCTATGCCAGACCGCCTAAAATCGGTGATATGCAACCCTTTTTAGATGGGATCATGAACAAGGTTGATACAACAACACCGACTGGCATTACTAATGTTTTGCTGCGGTCATTCTATTATGATTGCCGTCCATTTGGAGACAAAAAATCACACCCTGATGGTAGTGTAGTAGATTTTTCACAACAGGGTCAGTTTAAAGCAGCTACCGCTTTTCAAAATAATTTAAAACTATTCCCGCAACTGGCATTGAGATTGGGGGATCTGTCTTTTGATGGATGGAAAGTGGATAAATCTGATAGGACCAGGTATTACCCCGACTTTAAACAAAAAACCGTTGACATGAAAATCGGGTTGGATATTGCGTGGATGTCAGGTAAACACATCATTGATAAACTCGTGCTGGTAGCTGGCGACAGTGATTTTGTTGCTCCTATGAAATTTGCGCGACGTGAAGGAATCCTGGTTTATCTATACCCTATGCAACAATCACATATAAAAATACTTTTAAAGGAACATGCAGATTATGTATTAATGTAACCTACCTCAACCTGTCAATGCTTTTCACCAGCTTATGATCTTTATAGATGCCCCTGGTAGCCAGGAACAGGATAAAAGGTATGGCAAGGGATATGAACGCTGTAAGATCGAATTTCCAGTCGGTGGGGATATAATCGCCTGTATTCTTATAGTATAAGATCAGGTTAATGATCGATACCACTAAGGCGCCTGCGGTTACGCGCATCTGTGTTTTCCGGTCTTTGTACAGGAAGATCGCTACCAGTGAACCCAATGCCACAGCTACTACCAGTATCATGAGCAGCACACTGCTCATACCGGTAAAGGGTTTAAACTCCTTTGCATTATTCACCATTATATTACCGCTGAAGAACGAAACCTGCAGCGAAATAAATGCCAGCGCCGAAGCAGCCAGCAGCCAGAGGGATTGTATGCGTTGGATCATGGGTAGTTAGTTGATAGGTTGATAAATTAACAGGTTGATTGGTGAGTGGGTTAGCCGAGTTCCGGATAAAGGGGGAACTGCAGCATGAATTCATTCACTGATTTTTTTACTTCTGTGATAATATTCGCATTGTCTGCATTCATCAGCACCTTATCAATAGCATCTACAATAAAGGGCATATGCTCTTCCTTCATACCGCGTGTTGTGATGGATGGTACGCCGAGGCGGATGCCTGAGGTAACGAATGCACTTTTATCATCGTAAGGCACCATATTTTTATTAGCGGTGATATCCGCTTCCACCAGTGCATTCTCCGCTTTTTTGCCGCTGATATTTTTATTGCGCAGGTCAACCAGTACCAGGTGGTTATCGGTTCCGCCGCTCACGATCTGGTATTCTTTTGCGGTAAGCGCTTTCGCAAAAGCCTGGGCGTTTTTAACGATCTGGTTGGCGTATGCAGTGTATTCATCACTCAGTATCTCGCCGAAGGCGATGGCTTTGGCAGCGATCACATGTTCCAGCGGCCCGCCCTGTATACCGGGGAATACGGCCATATCGATGAGGTTACTCATCATGCGGATATTGCCTTTTACATCTTTCAGCCCCCAGGGATTTTCAAAATCCTTGCGCATCATGATAATGCCGCCGCGGGGGCCTCTCAATGTTTTATGCGTGGTAGATGTTACAAAATGGCAATGATCGAAAGGATCGTTCAGCAGTTGTTTGGCGATCAGTCCGGCAGGGTGTGCTATATCTGCCATTACCAGTGCACCCACTTCATCCGCTGCTTTGCGGATACGGGCATAATCCCAGTCGCGGCTGTATGCGCTGGCACCGCAGATGATGAGCTTAGGTTTTATTTCGCGGGCTTTTGCTTCGAGCATTTCATAATCCACAATACCGCCATCGCGGGTAACACCGTAGAAATGTGGTTTATATAATTTGCCGCTGTAGTTCACGGCCGAGCCATGGGTAAGGTGTCCGCCCATGCTCAGGTCAAGACCCAGGATAGGATCTCCTGGCTGCAATACCGCCAGTGCCACCGAAGCATTGGCCTGCGCACCGCTATGGGGCTGTACGTTGGCGTAGTCGATATTAAATATCTGTTTCAGCCTGTCGATGGCCAGTTGTTCGGTCTGGTCCACGATCTCGCAGCCTCCATAATACCGGCGCCCGGGATACCCTTCGGCATATTTGTTGGTCATCACATTACCCATGGCCTGCATTACCTGCAGGCTGGTAAAATTTTCTGAAGCGATCAATTCAATGCCGCGGCGCTGTCTTTCCAGTTCCTGTCTGATAAGGTCAAAAACAAGGGTATCTCTTTGCATTAAGCTTGGTATTTGCGGCAAAGATAGCTATTGGCTGTTAGCTGTTGGCTATTGGCTGCTGGCTTTTTTGCATGGGAAACAGATCCGGCAGGAGTTGTCAACGACCTTCCTAAAAGGCTAATAGCCAACAGCTAACAGCCAATAGCCCTCACTTCCCCAGATTTTACTAATTTGCGCCCTCTGAGAATATGTCTGGGGAGAGAACGGCGGTGAGATAGGCCAGAACAGTTCAAAAGTA
>DASVLZ010000428.1:0-5570 GCA_036384615.1 Sediminibacterium sp. | reverse complement strand
GAAGGCTGCCATCGAGAAAGGGATCATACCCGGCCCCAGGATGATCATTGCCACAAGGGCTATTGTGGCCACCGGCAGCTATGGACCCAAACTGGCCAATACAGAACATACCATTGTACGCGGCGCCGCTGAAGCGGATGGCGTGGATGCACTCATCAAAGAGGTACGCACACAGATAGGCAACGGGGCAGATGTGGTGAAGGTATATGCAGATTACCGCTGGGCTCCCGACAAAAGTTCCGCTCCCACTTTCACGCTCGATGAGCTCAAGACAGTGGTGGCTGTAGCTGCTTCCAGCGGAAGAAAAGTAGTGGCGCATGCAGGTACTGCGGAAGGCATCAGGCGGGCCGTGGAAGCAGGCATCTCCACCATTGAGCATGGCGATAATGCCGATGAAACCATATTTGACCTCATGCTGAAACACAAAACAGCTTACTGCCCCACGCTTGCCGCCACCGAAGCTGCTGCCATGTACGATGGCTGGAGAAAAGGCATAGATGCCGATACCAAACGGATCGCCACCAAAAAGAAAACCTTTGCGCTGGCACTGAAGAAAGGCGTTACCATCTGCTTTGGCGGCGATGTGGGTGTATTTGCACATGGCGATAATGCAAGGGAAATGGAACTGATGGAAGAATATGGCATGAAACCTGCAGAGATACTCAAAAGCGCCACCTCCGTAAATGCGGCCGTATTCGGGTATGGCGACCGTATAGGCAGTATCCGCCAGGGTATGCTGGCAGATATTATTGCCGTGGAAGGCGATCCTTCACAAAACATTAAGAATATACGGCAGACCGTTTTCGTAATGAAGGGTGGTGTTGTGTATCTTAACAGCTATAAAATCCGATGACCGTATGAAAACAATCCTTCTCCTGTTATTTTCCGGCTTCCTGCATCCGGTTACCCATGATACCGGGCCTGATGATATCCTCGGCATATGGATGAACCAGAGCGGCAAAGGACAGATACAGATATATAAGGATGGCGACAAATATGCCGGCAAAGTGATCTGGCTGAAGGAACCCAATAACAACAACGGCACTCCCAAACTCGATATCAAAAACCCCAGGGCCGCACTGCAGACACGCCCTATCCTCGGCTGCGTAATACTGCATGGCTTCTCCTATAAGAACGAAGAATGGAGCGGCGGCCTGATCTATGACCCCGCCAGCGGCAAGGAATACCGCTGCACCATGAAACTCAAAAATCCCAAAACCCTCAGTGTACGCGGGTATATAGGTATTTCATTGTTGGGGAGAACGGAGGAATGGGTGCGGATGAAATAACGAGTGCCATGAAAAACAGTATCCTTGAAATCATTACAAGCCCGGTTACGCTGGTAATATGTTTTAGTATCATTCTTGTTGGAAGCCCGTATTTCAGCGGGCCTTACCTGTTTTTCGTAATAGGGTCATTGTCAGAAGGGTTTGCTTATGGAATCATCGGCATGGCAGGCATCCTGGTTGCATTAAGCGCATTATACTCCAGGAATATGAAAATCCGGCTCTTGGGTAATTGCTTAATGATACTTTCTCTTGTCATATATTTCAGCGAAGCGCCATCTGATAACCTTGCCATCACCTTCTTCGATATCATCCCGCTTATAACAATAGGGGTATTCAGTTTTATCTCCATCAATCTATTCATCAGTATCTTTACAGGCAGATAATTATGTTCCAACTGGCCTACTTCTCCTTCTGCAATATCTCAAAACTCCTGCGCACACTGTTCCCGTTCCTGTCAATAATGGTGAGGGTATGTTTTCCGGGTGCAGGGTTGAGCGATAGCTGGTGAAACCTGTCGGTGGTGCCTGCAAAGAGATCATCGAGATGCCAGAAAATTTTTTCGCCGCTGTTAACATGTGTGGCTTTAAAGACCACGTTTCCCCTCTCTCCTGTTATCTCCAATGGAATGTAAATCTTTGCTCCTTCATCAGGATAAATAATATCCAGCGTGTTGGCGGACTCTGTACTACAGCCGGCCTGCAGCGGCGGCAGCAACCGGTATTCGGGATGTTTTGCCTGGTAATAATATTCTATCGTTGGGGGCAATACAAACCAGGAACGATGCTGCATATCCGCAGGCGACTCACAGGTTTCGTTTACACGATACATGCCTGTTTTATCAAGGTGTATGATCCTGCAATACGGGCAGGCGGGGGCATTCGCAGCAGATCTGCTTACCAGTATCGTATCTGCCGCTGCACAATCTATACCTGCTTTAAACCCGGATGACCTACATACCGGCATATATACAAATCCATCGGCCGGTGTTTCGAACCAGGCAGAAACAGGCAATAGGCGAAAGATATCAAACAGCAAAGGCGCTGCCGTAGTGATACCTGTAAGCCCGGGCCTGCCCTCCCCATCTGTATTGCCCATCCACACCACCACGCAATACTTCGGTGTAATACCAATAGCCCAGCCATCCCTGAAACCGAAGCTGGTACCGGTTTTCCACGCTATCTTCTGTGAAGATGAAAACAGGTTCCACAGTCCTTCTTCCCCCGGGCGCATCACTTCATTCATTGCATTGAATGTGTTCCAGACAGACGGATAATCAAACAACGCAGACATTCCATTCACTTTGCCCTGCACTGCCTGCTTTTGTATATATTTCGGCATGAACCAGTCGCCGCTGTTCCAGGCTCCTTTATTTTCCCGCTGGTGCAGGTACATTCTTGCCATACTGCTGTATACACCTGCCAGTTCAAACGGCGTTACCTCGCAGCCGCCGAGTATCAGGCTCATACCATAAAAACCGGCAGGCTGCGTAAGTGTGGTAAACCCGCATTGTTGTAATACATTGTAAAAACGCTGGTACTTATACTGCTGCAGCATTTTTACCGCGGGTATATTCAGGCTGCGTGAGAGCGCCCTGGCCGCAGGCACGGCGCCATCAAAGCCAAGATCAAAATTCCGGGGTGTATATCCGCCGATCTGCGTGGGAATATCGGGAATGAGTTGTGTTTGCAACAGGCTTCCTTCCGACAGTAACGAAGCATACAGCAGAGGTTTCAAAGTACTGCCGGGGCTCCGAGGAGATGCCAGCACGTCTACATGGCTCTCCAGCGAAACATCTTCAGGCTCATAGATATTGCCTACATAGGCAAGGATATTCCCCGACCGTACATCCATCACCATTGCTGCAGTGTTGTTTACCTGGCTGCCTTTCAGCTGTTCATGATGCATCTTCACAAGGCGGTTCACCTGCTGCTGCAGTTTTCCGTCTATGGTCGTTTGTATACCCGTGGTAAGAGCGGGGTTTTCTTTTTGCAATAAAATATATTCTTTCCTGAACCTGTCCAGCAGGTGTGGGGCGTATTGGGGCAATGGCCTGGGTTCACCGGGCAATGGCTCCAGTTTGGCAAGATCGGCTGTGGTGCGGTCTATCGTTTTTTCCGCGGCGAGCTTATCAATGAGCGCATTCCGTTTGCGAAGCAATATGGCCCTGTTCTTTCCGGGATACACCAGCGAGGGTGCATTGGGCAGAATGGCCAGCGCGGCCATCTCTCCCCAGCTCAGCTGCGAAGCATTCCTGCCAAAGTACCGCCATGCCGCAGCATCAAGCCCTACCACATTACTTCCGAAAGGCGCATTGGAAGCATACAGGGCAAGAATGGTTTTCTTTCGGTAACTGCATTCAAGCCGTAGCGCCAGTATGGATTCCTTGATCTTCGTCCAGATGGTACGCCTGCTGTTCTGTTTGTACAAACGGATCACCTGCATGGTAAGTGTGCTGCCGCCGCTCACCGTTCTGCTGCCTTCCATGTTCTGTTTCATGGCGCGAACAATTGCTATCGGGTCTATTCCCGGGTGGTACCAGAAACGTTTGTCTTCAAACGCAACAATACATTTTTCAAATTTCTCCGGCACATGGCTGTTATAGGGGAAACGCCACTGCCCGTCTGCAGCTATAGTAGCATTCAGGAGATTGCCCTCGCTATCGGTAATATAAAAACTGGTGGGTGCGTTAAATAATTGGGAAGGCAGGGAAAAAGCAAACCAGGCAACCAGCACCAGCCCCACACCCCAGCCTATCTTCTTCCGGGGTGTGAGCCTGCTGAAAAAAACAATTATCTTATTCCGCAACTGCAACTCAAATGATTTTTATTCCACCACCTCTACCCATTTACCGCTGATATTGGCGCTGATCGTGCGGTCGTACATTGCCTCGCAATATATTCCCGGCCAGAAATATTTACCCAGGTAGGCCGCGTTGAGCTGCACATAATAAGTAAGTGTTTCTCCCGCCCTGATATTGAAATAATGGTGCACCCTGTCGTCACGGATATCCATATAATCACTTGCGGAAGATCTGAAACTGCCTTCGCTGTTATACAACCGCGTATTCAGTATTTCCCACCCTGCCGGGAAGAACTGTGATAGCGCCATGCGGGAATAGTCGCCGCGGCGGCCGGTATTTTTGACCGTTACCTTCGCCACAAAATCCGTCCCCTGCCTGATCTTCTCAGGATCCATGGGTGCACCTGTCATGGTAAGGTATACAGCATTCATTTCCAGGATATCGGGATTATTTTTCTGCGGAACGACCTCATTGCTCACAGGTTGTCCTTCATTGATCACCCGTATATACAATACATTCTTCCCGTTATTGGTCAGCTGTACATTCGCTTTTCCATTCTGCCAGCCGATGACGGTCTGTGATAAGGAAGCGGATGAACGGATGCTTAGTTTCTGTCCGCCCGCTTTGCCGCCCGCCTGTATCTTCTCACCATCTTTTTGTGTTCCGCTATACCTGGCAATGGCAAGCAGGCTGTAAGCGGTGGTCTGGGTGCTGTACCAGTTGTCCTGCGCAAGGTTGGCCGCTATGGTAGTAACCAGCCGGGCTGCTTCCGCCCGTCTGTTCATGATCGTGAGTGTTTCCAGTACCATGGCTTCATCACGGAGATTGCTTCCATAGCTCATTCCCCAATACGTTCTTTCCGGGAAGGTTTCAGGCAGGCCCGAGATCAGCTGAAGCGCTACCTGGGATTGTCCCGCAAGATAGTAGGCCGCGGCCAGCCGCCATTTACCTTCCGGTGTGATGAACTTATATTCCTTCAGCCTGTTCATGGCGCCCATCTCAGGCGATTTGTTCAGTGCCAGCAGGTACAGGCGGTAGGCCTGTATAAGGTCCTGCCCGTAAGAAGGCTGTACTGTTACATTCCAGGCAAGCGCCTTGCTCCGCTGGTAGCTTCTCCATTGCTGCAGCACAGAACCTGATACATTGTACCCTCTTGCCACCGCTTCGAGCAGAAAATGGCCTGCATAATTAGTTCCCCATTCATCTTCTTCATTATCGCCCGGCCAGTAAGAAAATCCGCCGCCGGCCGTCTGGAAATTCTGTATGCGTTGTATGGCCGCCCGTATGTTGCGGTCTATTTCTGCTTTGCGCTGGTCGCTGAGGTCCATCAACTGGTGCAGTACCAGCTGGGGAAATACCGCGGATGTGGTTTGTTCAATACAGCCATGCGGGTATTGTACCAGGTAATCCAGCCTTTTCTGCAGGTTGATCGCAGGAATGGAAGATATTTCCAGCGTGGCCTTGCTCAATGCACCCTCGCC
>DASVLZ010000427.1:0-5396 GCA_036384615.1 Sediminibacterium sp. | reverse complement strand
AGATATTGCAAATTGCAGATTGCAGATTGCAAATTGCAAATTGAATCTGCAATCTGCAATCTGCAATTGACAATGTCTCCCTACTTCAATTTCCCCAACGCCTCCCCAATCCTTCCCCATGCTTTCTCAATATTCTGCATGCTGTTGGCGAAGGAGAACCTGACACATTGGGGTTCGCCGAAGGCATCGCCCATTACGGATGATACGTGGGCGGTGTTGAGCAGGTACATACTCAGGTCGGCTGCATTGCGGATGGTGGTTTCTCCATCGGATTTGCCATAATAAGCGCTTACATCTGGGAAAACATAGAAGGCGCCTTCGGGAGCAAAGCATTTGAACCCGGGAATAGCTGCCACCAGTTCCAGTGTGCGCTCGCGTCTGCGGGTAAATTCTTCCGTCATCTCTTCTGAAGGGCGCAGGTTGCCGGTAAGCGCCGCCACCGCTGCTTTTTGTGTGATGGAACAGGTGCCGCTGGTGAATTGTCCCTGCAGCTTTTCACATGCTTTGGCTATCTGTGCATTGGCAGCGATATATCCCAGTCTCCAGCCGGTCATGGCAAAACCCTTGCTCAATCCGTTGATCAGCACTACGCGGTCTTTGATATCATCAAACTGTGCAATGCTTTCATGCTTGCCCACGAAGTTGATATATTCATATATTTCATCGGCGAGGATGATAATGTTGGGATGTTTTCTGAAAACCCCGGCTAGCGCTTCCAGTTCGGCCTTGCTGTATACGGCGCCGGAAGGGTTGCAGGGAGAAGAGAACATGAACACTTTTGTTTTGGGTGTGATGGCTGCTTCCACCTGCGCAGGCGTGGGTTTGAAATGGGATTCTACAGTAGTGCGTATCTCCACCACTTTACCGCGGGCGATCTTTACCAGTTCTGAATAGGTTACCCAGTAAGGAGTGGGTATGATCACTTCATCGCCTTCATCCACCAAGGCAAGTATGGCATTGGCCAGGCTTTGTTTGGCGCCCGTGGATGTAATGATGTTCTCGGGTGTATAGTCGAGATTATTATCGCGCTTCAATTTGGTACACACGGCTTCGCGCAGATCGGGGAAGCCTGCCACTGGTGTGTAATGGCTCCAGTTATCATGGATGGCTTTTATGGCGGCATCCTTGATATGCTGCGGTGTATCAAAATCGGGTTCGCCCAGGCTCAGGTCGATCACATCGATGCCTTTGGACCTTAATTCACGGCCCAGTTTGGCCATTTTCAACGTTTCAGGTTCATTGAACCTGTCTAACAGGGAAGAAAGCTGCATAGAATTTGGTTAATAATACGGTTCATAATGTTTTACGGGCCCGGAAGTTCGGTAAAAACAGGCAAACGGGGGTTAGTTTTGTACCTTTGTACCATGCCACATGAAGCTATTTCCGTGTTCGACATGTTCAAGATCGGTGTAGGACCATCGAGTTCCCATACATTGGGTCCGTGGAGGGCGGCATTGCGGTGCCTGGATACGATAAGGCAGCGCAGTTCCCTGCAGGATGTGGCTTCCGTTACGGTATTGCTGTACGGTTCCCTCGCCAAAACGGGGCGCGGCCACGGCACGGATATCGCCGTGCTGATGGGGCTTTCCGGTGAAGACCCGGTTACCATCGATGTGAATTCCATCACCCGGAAAACCACCAGCATTTCCATCACAGGAAAACTGCCGCTGGGAGGCGAGGTATCGATAGATTTTGATGTGAGCACACAACTGCAGTTCCTTTTCAATGAATCATTGCCCTATCATCCCAATGGATTGTCTTTTTTGGTACAGTTGAAAGACGGCGAGAGCTGGAGTGAAACTTTTTATTCTGTAGGCGGTGGGTTCGTGGTGAAGGAAGGGGAGGATAGCAACAGCAGAGCAAAGCTGGAACTGCCATTCCCTATTAATACTGCTGTTGACCTGCTGCACTGGTGCATGAACGGTATGGCGATCCATGAAGTGGTTATGGAGAATGAAAGCGCCTGGCGCAGCGAGCAGGAAACCCGCGATGGGGTAATGCGCATATGGCAAACAATGCGCGACTGCACTTACCGCGGCTGTCATGCCCATGGAGAACTGCCCGGCGGATTACAGGTGCGCAGGCGCGCTTTTACACTCAATCAAAAACTGACCAAAGGACTTCCCTATAAGGATTTTGATGAATGGATTGCCGTGATCAGGCAGGGAGGTACCGGGTTCCAGTATATACTCGACTGGGTAAGCTGTTTTGCGCTGGCAGTAAATGAAGAGAATGCTTCTTTTGGTCGCGTGGTAACGGCGCCTACCAATGGCGCCGCAGGTGTAATACCTGCCGTGCTGATGTATTTTGTAGTGTTCAATGATGGTTATTCCGATGACAGGATCATTAAATTCCTTCTCACGGCTTCCGAGATCGGCAGTATTTTCAAGAAGGGAGCTACGATATCGGCTGCCATGGGCGGATGCCAGGCAGAGATCGGGGTTTCCTCCGCGATGGCCGCCGCCGCTCTCACGGAATCGCTTGGCGGAACACAAAGGCAGGCATTGATGGCTGCGGAGATCGCTATGGAACATCACCTCGGGCTTACCTGTGACCCTATTGGCGGCCTGGTGCAGATACCCTGTATAGAACGCAATACCATGGGCGCTATTAAAGCGATCACTGCCTCGCAGCTGGCATTGCAAAGCTCACCGGATTATGCTATCGTAAGTCTCGACAAAGTGATCAAGACCATGTGGGATACCGCCCTTGACATGAACAGCAAATACAAGGAAACCGCAGACGGCGGACTGGCAGTGAATGTGCCATTGAGTTTGCCGGAATGTTAGGTGTGAGTTGTCGTGAGTTATCGTGAGTTTCGTGAGTTGACGTGAGTTATCGTGAGTTTTTGAAAGGCGATATGCTCACGAAATAGGCATGGTTTTTATAGTGGAATATAAGGCAGATCCGTACAAATTTATACACGAATCCCCCCTACATCACGCTAACTCACGTCAACTCACGAAACTCACGTCAACTCACGAAACTCACGAAAACTCCTCGTAACAATGACCAACAAACACATCATCATTCTCGGCGCAGGGTTTGCGGGATTGGATCTGGCGAAGCGGTTGCGGCATAGCAAGTATGAGATCACACTGATCGATCAGTATAATTTCCACCAGTTCCAGCCCTTATTTTACCAGGTGGCTACGGCGAGGCTGGAACCGAGTTCGATATCATTTCCCCTGCGGAAAGTATTCCAGAAAAACAAATGCGTGCATGTACGCCTCGCGAAAGTGAACAGCGTGGATATGCAGGCGAAAAAAGTGCTTACCTCCGAAGGGGATTTTGCCTATGATTACCTCGTGATCGCCACCGGCTGCACCACCAATTATTTTGGTAACAGGAATATTGAGCAGTATGCCTTCCCGATGAAATCGACTACCGAAGCCATCACGCTGCGCAACCGCATACTGCTGAATTTTGAAGATGCCTTATCGGCAAAAGAAGAGGAACTGTCTGCGATCATGAACATAGTAGTGGTAGGCGGCGGACCCACTGGTGTGGAACTGTCGGGATCACTGGCGGAACTGAAAAGGAATATCCTGCCGAAAGATTACCCCGATATGGATTTCTCGAAGCTGAATGTATATCTCATAGAAGCCGGTCCTGCCACACTGGGTCCTATGAGTAAGGCATCGCAACAGAAATCGCAGGAATACCTTGAAAAGATGGGCGTGCATGTATGGACCAATGCACTGGTGGAAGATTACGATGGCAAAACGGTAAAGCTGAAAGACGGCCGTACCATTGCCACGCACACGCTTATATGGGCAGCCGGGGTAAGCGGTAATGTGCCGGAGGGTATAGCCAAAGATAAAGTAGTGCGCGGCAACCGCATTAAAGTGGATCAGTATAACCGGGTGGAAGGCTGGGATGATGTATTCGCCATAGGGGATGTATGCTATATGGAAACGCCTGAATTCCCGAGGGGACATGCCCAACTGGCCAATGTAGCCAATGCGCAGGCAAAGAATACGGCTGATAATTTTCAGCGGCTGCTCAAAAATCAATCACTGAAATCATTTGTATATAAGAACCCGGGCACGATGGCTACCGTGGGCAAACGAAAAGCCGTGGTAGACCTGCCCCATTTCAGTTTCCAGGGCAGAATGGCCTGGTTTGTATGGATGTTCCTGCACCTGATGCTGATACTGAACGTAAAGAACAAACTCATCATCTTCATCAACTGGGCCATCAGTTATTTTACCAATGATACCACACTGCGATTGATATTACTTCCTTCGGGAAAGGAAGTGCGGAAATAATAATTCCGGATAGTTTGCCTGGTAACGCAGAATGATCAGTTCATATTGAGCTCAATGTCTTCGATAGGAATATCGCTGTAATCCCTGATCACGTTATAGAGGGTGCCGCGTTCTATGGGCTGGCGTTTTACCTGTTTGATCAGTGAAACCAGTTGTGCGGTGCTCATGGCAGGTGTTTGTTCTTCACTGCCGGCCATGGAATATATTTTGGTGGAGTCATCGATGGTTCCGTCTATATCATTTACCCCGAATGACAGCGTTAATTGCGCATTCTTCCTTCCCAGCATGGGCCAGTAAGCTTTGATATGCGGAAAGTTGTCGAGGTATAAACGGGCCACTGCATACATGCGCATATCTTCCACCACGGTGGATTCGGGCACGTTGCTCATCTCGTTTTCCTTGTTGCGGAATTTGAGCGGGATGAATGTATTGAACCCTCCTGTTTCATCCTGCAGTTGCCGCAGGCGTTCCATATGATCGATGCGGTGGTGGTAAGATTCGATATGCCCGTAGAGCATGGTGGCATTGCTGTGCATGCCTAATTTGTGGGCGGAACGGTGTATGGCCAGCCAGCCTGCGGCATCTACTTTATCATCGCAGATCTGTTTGCGGATATCGGGATGGAATATTTCCGCGCCGCCGCCCGGCAGCGAATCAAGTCCCGCTTCATGCGCCAGCCGCATACCTTCTTCCGCACTCACTTTTGCCTTACGGAACATATAATCCAGTTCCACCGGTGTAAATGCCTTGATGTGCAGATCGGGCCTGTGGGCCTTGATGGCACGCAGCAGGTCGAGGAAAAACGTCATGTTCATCTTGGGATGCACACCACCAACAATATGCACTTCAGTAACGGGTTTTCCGTCATAGCTTTTTACAATATGCATCATCTGGTCTATGCTCAGTTCCCATCCTTCCTCGCGGTTGGCATACAGGCGGGAATAGGAGCAGAACTTGCAGGAGAACACACATACATTGGTAGGCTCTATATGAAAATTGCGGTTGAAATAGGTTTTGTCGCCATGCCTTTCCTCCCTCACCCAGTTGGCCAGCGCGCCGAGCCAGGACAGAGAAGCTTTTTCGAACAGGGCCACGCCATCATCGAAGGAAAGGCGTTCTTTCCGG
>DASVLZ010000426.1:0-7601 GCA_036384615.1 Sediminibacterium sp. | reverse complement strand
AGGAAATCGTATCCCAGCAGGGCAATGAATGCCAGAATGAGAAAACTGCCTGCGCCCGGGCCGATAAAGCCGTCATAAAAACCTATCACCAGGCTGATGAAGAAGGCATAGACCATCTGCTTTCTGCGCGAATATTGCTTTTGTGTATGCTCCCCGAAATTCTTTTTGGTATAGGTGTAAATGGCTACTCCAACGAGTATAAAAAAGATCACCGGTTTCATAAAACGGCTGCTCACCCTCGTTAGCAGTTCAGATCCCGCAAATGCAGCCATAAAAGCCGTGATGCCCATCAGCAGGGCGGTAGGTAAATGCAGTTTTACCCTGCGGAGGTATTGTCCTATGGCCAGACCGGTGCCGGTAAAGGAAGGTATCTTAACAGATGCCAGCACCGTGGCCACGGGGTATTGGGGAAGCATAACCAGTGCGGCCGGTGTTTGCACCAGCCCGCCGCCGCCCGCGATAGCATCTACAAAACCGGCACCAAAAGCAAATATACAGAGCAGCGTAAGCGTAGTAATATCCATTGGCGCAAGTTACGTTCCCAACGAAAATGGCGTACACAATTCATACGGTATTCAAAAGGCATCCCCGGTACCCGATGGTTATGCAACTGTGTTGAGATTATATGCGAAAAGTCCGGTACAAGTCCGGTATAAGTCCGGTATACCTCCGGTATAAGTCCGGTATACTCATGGTATAAGAATGGCTTACCCTTGGTAGAAAGCCAGTATACATCCCATGCAGGCTTATGGCGCCCGTATTGACTCAATGTTGCCGGGATATGCCGGTATTGTGCCTATGCGGTCCGGGCTTAGTTAGTCCGCCCTGCGGTACCTGATATTGGCAATGATGAGCCCGCCGATCACCATACAGCCGCTTACGAGGTGGATGGTGTTGATCTTTTCGTCCAATATAATAGCGGCTTCCACTACGCTGAAAATGGGGATTAGGTTACCGAATAATACTGTCCTGGCCGCCCCGAGTGTATGAATGGCTTTGTTCCAGCAGAGAAAAGAGATCACCGAAGCGCCTGCGCCCAGATAGAGGATGATGTATGGCAATTGAGGGCTCCATATGGTTTGCTGGCCATTTTGCTGCTCCCACAGGTACGCCGGCAGGAGCATAGCCGTGCCGGCAGCGAAGATGACAAAAAGGAAGTTTACCGAAGAGATGCCCGCTGGCTTTCTCTTTACCAGTATGCTGTAAACAGCGAAAGATAAGGCCGCTGCGATCACCCACAGGTCGCCCCGGGAAAAACGGAAACCCATCAGTGCAGACCAGCTGCCATTGGAGAGCAGTACCAGTATGCCCGCAATGCATAACAGGAATCCTGCGAGCTTTACAGGGTTCATCCGCTCTTTCAGGAATACCACCGCCATAATGGTGGAAAACACAGGGGAGGATGTGGTTCCGATCAGCGCCAGGTTAATGGCGCTGGTATGATGCCCGGCTATATACACAAAAGTGTTGAACACCGTAATGCCGGTGAGGGCTGTCCAGAAAAGATAGGGAAGGTGCTGCTTCAGTACATGCTTCTCTTCCCTGAACTTTTTCCATGCCAGCGGGGTAATGATGATGGTAGCGGTAAACCAGCGGTAAAAAGCCAGGCTTACAGGACCCATCTGCCGCGATACTCCCCGGGCAACAATAAAATTGCCTGACCATATAACGGTAGCAAGGATCGCCAGTGCTATTCCCAGGTAACGGTTGTTTTGGGGCATCTGCAAATATAAGGGCGCTATCTGTCCCATTCCAACCTGTATGAAAACCCGACCATCAAATCGTACCAGGTACATTCATATGTATGCAGTCTGATGATCGAATGGAATGGTTTTAATGAGTTTATATCCTAAGTCTGCTGCCGATGTGTTATCCTTTCTTAAAAATCTGGCATCAGGCTCATTTTGCTGATTCGACTTATGCTTTAATACCACTTCATAATGCTGTAAAACTGTCGTTATTCTTTAAGTTTTCCAGATAATTTTGATACACTATTAGAGTCTCATTATTCCTTGTTCGATATTCTATATTTTAATGTCATTAATACCACGTATATGACGCAAGTCCCTTTGTTTCCCCGGCTGTTGGGAACAGTTTTGGCGCTATGCCTTGTAACCGTAACTATGGCGCAGCCGCGCTACAACTCTTTCAAACCCGGGGGCCAGTGGCTGGATGAAGATGGGGTGCATATAGATGCACATGGTGGCAATATACTCTATGTGGATTCGCTGAAAACCTTTTACTGGTACGGCGAACACAGGGGCACGCCGCAGGGAGTATCGTGCTATTCATCCAGCGACCTGTATAACTGGAAGAAAGAAGGAGTA
The DNA here is from genome assembly GCA_036384615.1 of Sediminibacterium sp. GTDB lineage: Bacteria > Bacteroidota > Bacteroidia > Chitinophagales > Chitinophagaceae > Sediminibacterium. The sequence continues at coordinate 5,274 of DASVLZ010000426.1, read as the reverse complement.
GTACTTACCAAGGGAGAGATACCTGTACTGGAGCGGCCTAAAGTCATTTATGATGCAGTCAATCACCGCTATGTGATGTGGTTCCATTACGACAGCCGCAGGTACGACCTTGCGGAACTGGGTGTAGCTGTAAGCGATAACCCGAAAGGACCATTTACACTGAAAGACCATTTCCGCCCCAACGGCCATGAGTCGCGTGATATAGGCATGTACTTTGACCCCGAAACCCGGAAAGCCTATATCGGTTATGCTGCCGACCATGTAAACCGCACCATCCGCATGGTGGAGCTCACAGACGATTACCTCAACATTACCACCAATGATGTGGATATCGAAGCCCATTGCGAAGGCCCGGGTATCCTGAAAAGGAAGGGGGTGTATTACCTGCTTACCAGCCAGTGCTCGGGCTGGACGCCCAACCCCGGCACTTTCTATACTTCAGCAGCTATTATGGGACCGTATACCCAGGGCGGGAACCCGTTTGTGGGTGATGCGGGCAACAATTCTTTCAACTCCCAGCCGTGTTTTATTTTCAAGATACCAGGATATAGGGATGCATATCTATACATGGGCGACCGCTGGAACGGCGGCGGCAAACCCAGCTCCGAGTATGTATTCCTGCCCATCACCATCACTTCCGATGGTAAAATGGAAATACATTGGTTAAAGGAATGGGACCTGAGCCTGTTTACACCGGTGAGAATACCCCTCCCGCAAAATCTGCCTCATAATTCCCCATGATCCTTTCCATGGAAGGGTTGAAGTAGCCGAATTTAAGATTGGGAAATTCTTCGCGGAGAAGCTGCATAACCTGTTTCATGCCCAGCATATCGCCGGTATCATGCGCACCTATTTTGCCCATATACCAGTCGGGGTCTATATTGAAATTACGCCATTGGATCATGCAGAGATCTGTATCTATGATCAACTGGCGCAACGCTTCGTATTCTTCCACGCTGTCTGTCATGCCGGGAAATACAAAATAATTGATGCTTGTCCAGCCGCCATAACCACGCGTCACTTTCAGGCTTTCTATAATGTCTTCAAAACGGTAGTTGTTAGGCCGGTAATAAGGTTCATAAATGTGTTTGCGTGCCGAGTTGGTGCTCACGCGTATACTGTTCAGCCCCGCCTCGCACAGCGCCCGCACAGCATCGGGTTTGGAACCATTGGTATTGATGTTGATGCTTCCTTTACCGGTATGTTTCCTGATCTCGGTGATGGCTTCGCGTATGGTTTCCCACATGAGCAGCGGTTCTCCCTCGCAGCCCTGTCCAAAACTGATGATGGGATAGGGTGCCGTCATAAGGTGCGGCACTGCGAATTCCACGATCTCTTCGGGTGTGGGTTTGAAGGTGAGCCTGTCCTGCGTGGAAACAATACTCTCTTCTTCCGGCTGGAAGGAAATACATCCCACGCAATTGGCATTGCAGGCGGGTGAGCTGGGTATGGGACATTCCCACCGGCCCAGCGCAAAGTTGCGCGCTGCAGGGCAATGATAGGTCATGCAGCAGTTTTCCATCAGGTGTTTCACCAGCCGGTTATGCGGGTAAGTATCCAGCAACTGCCGGGTGCCCTGTTCTATTTTCGTATCATCATACCCCGCGCATTCCTGCCGGATATCCTTTTCAATACGTACTGCCGGCACATAATATAGCCCATCGCGCCAGCCCACAGCAGTATAACAGAATAATGGGAGGGTGGGAGCATCCGGCAAAGTTTCGTATGCGGCAATATACAGCCCGGTATGTGCAGGGGGAATAAAAGCCGCTACGGCCCATCCTTTTTCGCAGAGGCGCATCTCGCCTGTATGCACATCAATACCTATACCGCGCCTTCCTGGAAGCTCATACAGGTTGCCGCCATCGGGCAATGCTATCCAGTCGTCTTCCGGTACGGGCATGGCATCCCATCCCGCGCGTCCTGCTGCATACAGCGTAGTATCTTCAAATATGTTCCCGTTACCGTCTGAATACAACAGGTAGGGTGATGGTGTTATCGGCATATGTTCTTCTCTGCTTATGCGGCAGACCGCGTAGCAGCCAGGCACTGGCGGCAAAATTCGTTAAAATCCTGTTCCAGCCGGCCGCTGATATGTTCATTGATCTCTTTCTGTATAAGTTTGTTATTCCTGAAGTCGATGGTAAGTATGCCGTCTTTCAGCACAACATTGCTGATATCCTTCCAGTTATAATACCGTTTGGGCAGGCTGTTGAAAACCACCTGTTTTTCATCAAACGCATATTCCACGGGGAATTTTACCTGCCGTTCCATAATAGCGGCGATCACAAAAACAACGGATACCCATTTCCAGTGATCGGGCTGCATACCCCAGCCTATGGCGGCAAGGGTAAGGGCAATGCGGTAATAGGTGGGTACGCCTTTGCGCTGCCTCCTGTTGCTGTAGATCAGCCAGGCAAGTATACCCGTCATGATCACATACAGCGATACTGACCTGGCGCTGATGCTGCTGAGGTAGGATGAGGAACCGAATACCACCAGCGACAGGAAAAGCATGATCTGGCTCACCAGGTTCACCAGTTTATAATCGGGCGGTTTGCATTCCACAATGTAATCGTAAGCTTTTGCCGGCATGTCAGGAATTGTTCAGGGTAAGCAGGTTACACAATCGCCAGAGGCAGCGGGCGCCTACATTGCTGTCCCAGTCGGTTTGTCCCACTGCTATTTCTACCAGGTCAAAGCCGATAAGTTTCCGCCCGCTGTCGCTGATCCTGCGGATAAGATAAAAAACTTCTTCCATTTCAAAGCCCCCGGGAACGGGCGTACCGGTATTGGGGCAGTATTTCCTGTCGAGGCCATCAATATCAAAACTGATATACACTTTATCGGGCAGGTGGTTCACGATCTCATCAACGATCTGTTTCCATGTCTCTCCCTCGAACCTGCGCTCACGGATGCGTTTGTCCAGGTAAGTGATCACTCTGAACCCGCTGTTAGAGATATAATCCCATTCTCCCTCGCTGTAATCGCGTATGCCCACCTGCACTAGTTTTGTGAGGGAGGGTATTTCTTCCAGCGCATTGTACATAACGGAAGCATGGGAATGAGTGAAGTCTTCGTAAGCCTTTCTCAGGTCGCAGTGTGCATCTATCTGCAGCACGCCGAAATTCCCGTGTTTATCGGCCAGCGCCTTCATAAAACCGAAAGGAGTGCTGTGGTCGCCGCCCACAAGGCCTACCAGTTTATCGCGGCTGAGCAGGCTGCGGGTTTGTTCATATACCCACTGGTTCAGCATGCTGCTGCCTTCGTTGATATCTTTCAGGCTTTTGCACATGAATTTGTTCTTATCTATCTGCTCGCCTTTGGAGATATAATCGATATATAGCTCTGCTTCCTTGCGCAGGTAATCGCTTTTCATGAGGATCTTTTTGTCCACATCCCTCATATAAAAACCCTGCTTCCAGCCATTGTCGCCATCCTGGTCAAACACATCCACCTGTATGCTGGCCTTGCAGATATGCTCTGCGGCGCGGGCAGTGCCGGAACCATAGCTTACGGTTACCTCCCAGGGCACGGGAAGCAGCACCAGCCTTGCGTCTTCTTCAGAAAAAGGAAGCCCAAATATGTTGTTGTGGGGATTACCAACCCCGTTGGGGTCAAATTGCGAAAGATCGGCCATGACGATGTGGTTGCAAAAACGATGCAAAATAGCAGAAACGGCGGATTTATGACGTTAAAATCAAATTAGTTCCTCAGGTTTTTTGAGTAAATTTGCGCGGTAAAACAGAAGGGATGAAGAAAACACATATCGTAATACTGGTGCTTATTGCCGCAGCCATCGTGGTGCTGGTAAGTTATATGGGTGATTTGACCACCTACGAAACCATTGCTTCCGCACGCCAGAAAGAGGGGAAATTCGTGAACCTGATCGCCAGGATCGACCTGCAGCAGCCCGTGGAATACGATGCCGTTAAAAACCCCAATTACCTCAGTTTTACAGCCGTGGATACATTGGGTAACCGTATCAAAGTGGTGTATCACAACAACAAACCCACCGATATGGAAAAAAGCGAGCGCGTGGTACTGAAAGGGAAAATGCAGGGCGACTATTTCGACTGCAAAGACATACTGCTGAAATGCCCCTCCAAGTACAAAGACGATCCCAATGCGATGAAAAAAAGCATGCAGAATACAGGAATGAATTAGTCGATAGTCGATAGTCCATGGTCCATTGACTATCGACTATGGACTATCGACCATCGATCCTTACCCAATACGCTTCTAAACCACTTACACCACATGGAATATATCGGCGAACATTTACTGCCGGGTCAGATCGGGCATTTTTTTATCGTGTTGTTCCTGGTGAGTTCGCTGACAGCCACCATTGCCTATTATAAATCGTTCCGGAGCATCGATATGGCCGACCGGCAGAACTGGCAACGTATTGCCAGGATATCTTTCCTCGTGGAAACGGTGAGTGTGCTGGCTGCTTTTGCCACATTGTATTACATCATCTCGCACCATTATTTCGAGTATAAATACGCATTTACCCATAGTGATAAGAGCCTGCAGACAGAATACCTTTTTGCCTGTTTCTGGGAAGGGCAGGAGGGCAGCTTCATGCTCTGGGCTTTCTGGCATTGTGTACTGGGCTGGCTGCTGATCTGGCGTGCAAGGGATTGGGAGAGTGGTGTGATGAGCGTGATCAGCCTTCCACAGTTTGCACTGGCTACCATGGTGGCAGGCATTTATTTCTTTGGAGTGAAAGTGGGCAGCAGCCCGTTTACACTGGTGCGGCATGAAGGGATCCTCGATAATGCACCCATATTCAAAGACGCTGCCACAGGGGCTATCCGTGCTGATTACCTGCAGTTTCTTAAAGACGGCTCAGGACTGAATACATTGCTGCAGAATTACTGGATGGTGATACACCCACCCATATTGTTCCTCGGCTTTGCATCTACCATTGTGCCTTTTGCCTTTGCCATGGCCGGGCTGATGAAGAAAGACCATAGCTGGATAAAACCGGCCATACCCTGGGCCTGCTTCTCCGCGGCGGTATTGGGTACGGGTGTGATGATGGGCGCCGCATGGGCTTATGAAAGCCTTTCCTTTGGCGGATACTGGGCATGGGATCCTGTGGAAAATGCCTCCCTGGTACCCTGGCTGGTACTGGTGGCAGGGCTGCATACCAACCTCGTGTACAAAAGCACGGGATACTCGCTGCGGCCTACCTACTTCTTTTACATAGCTACTTTTTCACTGGTACTGTATTCCACCTTCCTTACCCGAAGCGGTATACTGGGTGAT
>DASVLZ010000425.1:0-3820 GCA_036384615.1 Sediminibacterium sp. | reverse complement strand
AAAACATTTTCTGCAGCCCGGGCGTGCCGTGGAAGGATTGGGATACATTTCTTCCGATGGGTTCCGTGTTACCGGCCTGTACGAACTGCATTACGATATCAACGGAGTGGAAGGCCTGAAATGGTATGTGGGCGGCGGCGGACATGTGGGCGTATGGAGCGATTCCTGGCGCACCAAATATCCTTATCGCAACGATGGCCTCGCCCTGGGCATCGATGGCGTAATAGGCCTTGATTACAAAATACAGAGGATCCCCTTAAACCTCAGCTTCGACTGGCAGCCCTCCTTCAACATCATCGGCTACAGCTATTTCGAAGGCGGATGGGGAGGGATTGGGGTGAGGTATACCTTTTAATTAGCTAATGTGCTGATTTGCTAATGTGCTAATTAGCTGATGTAGTAATGGTAATATTCTAACCATCACATCAGCACATCAGCAAATCAGCACATTATCACATTACCCTAAAGAGGCTGTCTACAAACTCGTGTTTGTCAAAAATGATCAGGTCATCGATCTTTTCTCCTACGCCGATGTATTTGACGGGGATTTTGAATTGATTGGCGATGGCGAGCACCACGCCGCCCTTGGCAGTGCCGTCGAGTTTGGTGATGCTGATGGCCGAAACATCGGTGGCTGCTGTAAACTGCCTGGCCTGTTCTACCGCATTCTGTCCTGTTGAGCCATCCAGTACCAGCATCACTTCATGCGGTGCGCCGGGGATCACTTTCTGAACAGCGCGTTTGATCTTGCTCAGTTCATCCATCAGGTGGATCTTGTTATGAAGGCGGCCGGCCGTGTCGATGATCGCGATATCTGCATTCCTGGCTACAGCACTGGAAACCGTATCAAAAGCCACGGCGCTGGGGTCGGAGCCCATGGCCTGTTTTACGATGGGTACGCCAACCCTTTCGCTCCAGATCGTGAGCTGGTCTACCGCCGCTGCGCGGAAAGTATCGGCCGCGCCGAGTACCACGTTATTGCCGGCTTTTTTATAATTATGGGCCAGTTTGCCGATAGTGGTGGTCTTGCCTACCCCATTCACACCTACCACCAGTATCACATAGGGCTTTTTACCATCGGGCAGGCTGAAGTCTTTGTAAGAAGGTTCAGGTGCTTCTACCAGAATGGATTCTATCTCCTGCTGGAGCAGCGTGTTCAGTTCCGAGGTATTGATGTATTTGTCCTGTTTAACCCTGGCTTCAATGCGTTCAATGATGGCAATGGTGGTCTCAATGCCCACATCTGCGCTTACCAGGGCTTCTTCGAGGTTATCCAGCACTTCTTCATCCACGGTGCTCTTGCCTGCCACTGCCCTGGTAATTTTGGAAAAGAATCCGTCTTTGGTCTTCTGTAATCCCTGGTCCAGGCTTTCCTTTTCCTGTTTGCCGAATAACCTTCCTAAAAAACTCATAATGCTGGTTTGAAAATTACCTAAAATACAAAAAGCCTTCCGTGAAAGGGAAAGCTTTTCAATATAATACCGTACCGGCCAAGCTTATTTCTCGGCCAGGAATTCTTTCACTTTGTCTTTGTGAACGATGGTTTCCTTGAAAGTATAGGCACCGGTCTTGGGGCTGCGTACAGCCTTGATCACTTTTGTCCAGTTCTTTGCTTCAGCGGCCGCTTTCTGGTCTTTTACTTTCGCGTTCTTGGATGCTGCTTTTGCCATGGTTATTTAATTTCTTTATGAACGGTTACTTTTTTCAGGATCGGGTTGTACTTCTTGAGTTCAATACGTTCCGGTGTATTTTTCTTGTTCTTGGTGGTAATATAACGGCTGGTACCCGGCTGTCCGCTGGTTTTGTGTTCTGTACATTCCAGGATCACCTGCACCCTGTTTCCTTTCTTTGCCATTGTAAATGATTTTCTTGTTGATAGGTTAGATCTTTGCTCCCTGAGCCCTCATTTCTTTGATCACAGTTGCCAGGCCATTTTTGTTGATGGTCCTGATAGCATCTGTAGATACTTTCAGGGTTACCCAACGGTCTTCTTCCGCAAAGAAGAAACGCTTTTTCTGCAAATTGGGTAAGAAACGACGTTTGGTTTTGATGTTGGAGTGGGAAACGCTATGTCCAACAATGGGCTTTTTACCAGTAACCTGACATACTCTTGCCATGACGCTTGTTTTTTGTCCGATTTTTTCGGGGATGCAAAGGTAAGGAAGCTCAACTAATTATCCATATTATTTTGGCTTTTTTTGAGCATTTTACCCACAGGCCTTTGGATAAAATGCGTTAGGAAAGCCAAAATGAATGGAGTTATCCACAGTGCAAACCGGTAACGGGCAATCACTCAACACTGATCGTTATTCACTCATTATCAATAATATCAGATCAGTTGTAGTTTCCCTACTTTTGGATCTACATGCACATTATCATATTCAAAATCAAGCTTGATACGCCATTTCTGCAGAGTGGCTGCCCCAATGATGGCTTCTTCACTAAGGTCCGGCACTACCAGGAAATCATCACTGAGCAGGATATCCTCAATATAAAAATCCAGGGTAATCCGTTCTGTTACACGGATAAAATGCCCCTTGCTGGCCGTAGCCAGCACTCGCTCTATTCCAAGATTGCTTGTCATACCGAGGTTTTCTAGGCAGACAGGATTAATACAGGAAAGATTGGCCCCGCTATCAAATAACGTGTACAATATTTTTTCTCCCTTATCCCCCACAAACAATAACGGGATCTTGATAATCGACATACGCTGCTTTTTAAGCAAATTACCCAAGAAAAAGCCTGCAAAAAGCAGGCTGGTATAAATGCGGAGTATTAATACTTAACTGTACATTTCGGCCCTTAATTCCCTTACACGGGCATCTTCCATATACTCGTCAAAGGTCATCAGCCTGTCGATAATCCCCTTGGGAGTAAGCTCTATAATGCGGTTGGCCACCGTTTGCATAAAGGTATGGTCATGAGAGGTGATCAGCACAATACCCGGGAATGTCTGGCACCCTTCATTGAAGCTCTGTATACTCTCCAGGTCAAGGTGGTTGGTGGGCTGGTCAAGGATAACGAGGTTGGGGTTCTGCAGCATCATCCGGCTCACCATACAACGCACTTTCTCTCCTCCGCTCAGCACATTGGTCTTTTTCTGGATATCATCCCCGCTGAACAGCATCTTGCCAAGAAAACCGCGGAGAAAAGGCTCATCGGCATCCGTTACATGCGATGGCACAAACTGCCGCAGCCATTCCATCAGCGTCAGTCCCTGTGTAAAGAACTCGCTGTTCTCGAGGGGCAGGTAGGCTTTCGTGATCGTGGTGCCCCACTCAAATTTTCCCCCGTCTGCCTGCGACTGCTCATTAATGATCTCAAAGAAACTGGTCACTGCCAGCGGGTCGCGGCTCAGGAAAGCGATCTTCTCTCCCTTGTTCACGCTGAAACTCACTTTATCGAACAGTTTCCTGCCTTCCACGCCTTTGCTGAGGTTCTCCACATTCAGTATCTGGTTGCCCACTTCACGCAGGGGCTGGAAGATGATGCCGGGATATTTCCTGTTGGATGGCTCTATCTCTTCTATCGTTAATTTTTCCAATGCTTTCTTACGGGATGTGGCCTGTTTGCTTTTGGAAGCGTTGGCCGAGAAGCGGGCGATGAAGTCCAGCAGGGCCTGGCGTTTCTCCTCTGTTTTTTTATTCTTATCACTGATCTGACGGCTCATCAGTTGCGATGATTCGTACCAGAAAGTATAGTTACCTGTAAATACCTTGATCTTGGAGCGGTCCCCATCCGCCACATGCGTACAAACGGTATCCAGGAAGTGGCGGTCGTGGCTCACCACCAGCACGATATTTTCATAGTCGGCCAGGAA
>DASVLZ010000424.1:0-1866 GCA_036384615.1 Sediminibacterium sp. | reverse complement strand
AAGCAATACTTTTAATGCCGACCGCGCCGGTATGCCTATGGTTCTGATCCTGGTTTTCGGGGTTCTGTTCATCGTTTGTAAAATAGAAACCTTCAGCGAATATACACGCCAAAATATCCATACAGGGTAACATCTCTTTCCGGGAATGAAAATGGCCCATTGGCGGTATATTTGCCATGCGCCTGATCTTTCTAAAATTACCCGCATGCTCCCTCGTATACTTGTAGCTGAAGATGATGTGATCAACCAGAAACTGATCGGCCTGTTATTTCAGAGAACCGGTATTGTGCCCGTGATCGTGGGTGATGGATTGCAGGCATTCGAAGCAGCCTGCAGCCAGCCCTTCGACATGATCTTTATGGATATGATGATGCCCGAAATGGATGGCATGACGGCTGCGAAACAGATACTGTCCAGCACAACTGCCTGGCCTCCCCCTGTGATCGTTGCCATGACAGCGGGGCTGGACAATCAACAGCAACACAGGTTCCAGGAAGCCGGTATCAAAGACACGCTTATGAAACCTTTTACTGCGCAGTCGTTAAAAGATATGCTTGAAAAATGGGGGCACCTGCTCTCATAATTAGTCTGATCCAGGTTCGGCTTTACTGTCATCTTCGTCATCATCATCTTTCTGAAAACTATATTTCTTCAGTATACGCCTGATCCTGTCTTTCAGTTCCTGCGGGCAATTCGTGTTGAATAAGATATGCGGCGGATCGGTGGCAATATGATAGCACTGGCCGGGGCGCATATATTTCCCATCCACACAGATCATTTCCTTATCCAGTGCCTCCAGTTCCGCGAGTAACCCTTCATTCCAATTCCTGTCTACCGAACGCATATACCCTGTTTTACGGCTGCCGAAACCATTCAAAATTTTCCTTCCTGTAATAAAAACTAATCAGACTGTTTGTTTACCCGGCTTCCTTACCCATTTGGATACGGGAGACTGGTCGATCATCAGCCATAAAATACCGTTCTCGATTTTATAATGATTTACCCGGAGCAGGTTGGCAATAAAATCCTTTTCATTATATCCTTCGCACATCATTTTCGTCAGGGCCAGTCTTTCATTGAACTGCAGGGTATCTCCCTGTAAACGGAAGCTGCCGCTCATGGCATTGCAGCCTGTAAACCCTGTAAATGTGTTACCCTTCAACTCAAACCGCAGCATGGGCAGTTTGCCCGTAGCCGTATCTGAAGCCAGCACAGGCTGCAGGTACCAGTCGCCGGTGAGTACAGCGGTATCGGCCTTATTCTTTGCGCCGGGCTGGCAACCCACTACCAGCGGATGCCAGAAGGTGGTACCTATTACCAGGCTCATCACGGCAAGCACCAGGTATTTCATACAGAATGGTTTTACAACTGATCAGGATTTTGTTACGGGTTTCTTTCGAGCATGATCTCGCCTACATTGGTCTCGGTGCCCTCATATACCTGTATGCCCGTGCGCACTGCCTGTTTGTATGGCGAAATGCCTTCCACTATCAGCGTACAACTGCCCGGCTTGATGCCTGTGATCTGGAACACCCCATTCTGTACGCCACTGCGCAGGGTATCCTTGGAAGAGATCAGCCATACCTGGCTGGCACCGTCCGGCGGGTTTACACGCCCTTTTACCGAGCCTGTGCGCTGCACCGTAAATGCAAAAAGTATTGCGGCTATCATGAGCAGGAATATACCTGCGGAATATGTCTTTTTCATAGTCGGATTTTTTAATATTCACTGATGTTCTTTCTTTTGAAAACAGCATCATTACAGAATTACCGCATAAATAATACCAGCGGTTTTGTACGGGGGAATTGTGGAAATGATTGCCCAAAAAAAGCTGCCTTTCAGTCTTGCAGCAATGGATTTTATTCT
>DASVLZ010000423.1:0-2925 GCA_036384615.1 Sediminibacterium sp. | reverse complement strand
TTGGTGGCCAGTATGGCATTCGAAGGCGCCAGTTCATCCAGCTGCCGGAATATGCTGAGTTTGAGTTCTGTATTTTCGGTAGCCGCTTCTACCACCAGCTGTGCACTGGAAACGCCTTTGATAAGATCTGTTTCTGTAGTTAGCCGCGCCAGGGCAGCCTGCTTCTCTTCTTCCGTAAGAAGTGATTTGCTTACCTGCCTGTCGAGGTTTTTGGTGATGGTTTGTAACGCTCTCTCCAGTTGGGTAGGGTTCACATCCACCAGCTTTACATTGAACCCTGATTGCGCAAATACATGCGCAATACCATTACCCATAGTACCCGCGCCGATAACAGTTACCTGTTGTATCTCTGACATGCCTGTGTTTTAGGCAAATGTAAGGCCTAATCCTTCTTCTTAAAATCCCCTCTCTTCCAGGCCCTGATAAATTCTGCCCAGGCGGCGGGGTTGAGGATATTCATGGGGGGTAACTGGCCGCTGTAATAGGCTTTGTTGGCCTGCTGGCGCAGCTGGAAATTCACAGCTTCCCTTCCATCGGCCGGCATATTGCGGATCAGTTCGCGGAGTGTGGCTTCATTGGTGTTCTTGCGGGCTGTTTCGTACATATCATCAGCCACTTTGTTGTTCACAAAATCCCTTTCAAACTGTTCCCGCGTAGGCCTCGGTTTGAGGATGGTGGCAGGAAGGTAAGCGGTATCGCTCACCAGCAACTGTATCACACTGTATTGATTACCCACGAGGTCGCGGGGAATGGCAATGCTCCTGTCTTTATAACCCACGCTGGAAAACGTGATCCTGTCGCCCTTTAATACGGCTATCGAAAAAACACCGTCATAGCTGGTAATGGTACCCCTGCCCTTTCCTTCCACGATCACACTACAGGAAGGGATGCCCTGGAGACTGTCGGCTGTCATTACAACGCCATATAACTGCACTACGGAATCACGGTAGGGATTGGCCTGCTGCTGTTGCGACCAGCCCTTCTGCAGGCAAAAAAAGGCGACCAGTAAAAAGAAGTATCGTAGCAGTCTCATCATCGGTAAAAATACAAGCCTTCTGTGCAAAAAATGCGTACCAATCCCCTCTATTTTCAACAAAGTAAGGCTGCAAGGGGTTAACTTTGCAGCCGGGATTCTTTTTTAACAAAAACTTTCGGGGATGACTGAAGCTGATATATTGCAGGCACTGAGTAATGTGCAGGAACCGGACCTGGGTAAAGACCTGGTAACACTTGGTATGGTGAAGAATATCAGTATATCGGGTGATGATGTACGTTTTACCATAGTGCTTACCACGCCTGCATGTCCTATGAAGGATATGATGCGTACGGCAAGCGAAAATGCGGTGAAGCTGCTGGTGAACAAAAACGCGCGTGTGCGCATCGATTTTACTGCCAACACCACTTCCAACAGGAAAGACGGGCAGCAGGTATTATCGGGCGTTAAAAATATTATTGCCGTAGTAAGCGGTAAAGGCGGTGTGGGAAAAAGTACGGTTTCAGCCAATCTGGCCCTGGCGCTTGCCGAAGGCGGCGCTTCCGTAGGCCTGATGGATGCGGATATTTACGGACCCAGTGTGCCCATCATGTTCGGCGTACGCGGCCAGCGGCCGATGATGCGCGAAAAGGATGGCAAGGGTGTAATTGTACCCCTGGAGAAATACGGCATTAAACTGATGAGTATCGGGCTGCTGGTAGATGAGAAGAATGCAGTGGTATGGCGCGGCCCCATGGCCAGCAGCGCCATCAAACAATTTGTAACGGATGTTGACTGGGGCGAGCTGGATTACCTGGTAATAGACATGCCCCCCGGTACAGGAGATATACACCTCACACTTTTGCAGACAGTGCCTGTAACAGGCGTGGTGATCGTAAGCACACCGCAGAATGTGGCACTGGCCGATGCCAAAAAAGCGATCGCCATGTTTGGCCAGGCGCAGATCAATGTGCCGATTATCGGTCTGGTGGAAAATATGGCCTACTTCACACCTGCTGAACTGCCCGGGAACAAGTACTATATTTTCGGAAAAGAAGGAGGTAAAAAACTGGCGGAGGAATATGATCTGCCATTCCTGGGCCAGATACCCCTGGTACAGTCCATCCGCGAAGGCGGCGATGAAGGGGTGCCCGCCATGATGGGGCAGGACGAAACCAGCCGCCAGGCATTCAGGCAGTTTACCTCGGTTGCCGTAAGGAATATAGCTATCCGCAATGCATCCACACCTACTACAAAACCTGTGGAAGTAACCGTGTAAACAATAGGATATGTATAGGATATCTATAGAACATCTATAGGATATCCCCGGGATAATACCGGGATAGCGCCGTTGCTGTGCCGGTATTGCACCCTGATTGCAGCAAAGCTCTGCAGCGTTTATGAGAGGTGGCACGATAATTAAGGTTTGAAAGGTATTTACCTTTCAAACCTTTTTTTATGGATTACCATCAATATAAAAGATGCATCGATGCCTGCCTGTCCTGCGCGGCCTTATGTAACCATTGTGCGGCATCCTGTACCCGGGAAAAAGATGTGCAGATGATGGCAGCCTGTATACGGCTGGATATGGAATGCGCCGCCATCTGTTATGCGGCAGCGCAGGTAATGAGCCTGGGCGGGCAGTCGGTGGCCGAACTCTGTGCCATCTGCGCCAATATCTGTAACGCCTGTGCCGAAGAATGCAGTAAACACGATAATGAACACTGCCGCGAATGCGCCGAAGCCTGCAGGGCCTGCGCTGATGCCTGTTCGGCTATGTGAGACGGCCTATCACAGATTTTAGCGGGAGTCGGGGCACTTTGTTATCTTCGGAACATGTATAATTTGCCCTATTATAAGGAAAAAGACATGGCTGTTGTGATAGACTTCATGCAGCAGCACCCGTTTGCATTCATTACAGGTGTGGATGCGCAACAACGGCCGGTGGCCAC
>DASVLZ010000422.1:0-2459 GCA_036384615.1 Sediminibacterium sp. | reverse complement strand
ATATCGTCATTCCATTGGCAAGCGCTTTGCTGCCGCTGGCCTGTATCACGGGGCCGTCTGCCAGCGGATCGCTGTAAGGCATGCCCAGCTCGATCATATCTGCACCATTATCCTGCAGGGAGCTCATTACCTCTCTCGTGCTATGCAATTGCGGGTACCCCGCGGTACAATAGACGTTCAGCACATCCTGTTTCTTTTTTGCGAATAATTCCTGTAATCGGCTCATACGGTCTGGTTTATTGTACGGTGTGGTTGTTCAATGCTTTCATATATGTGCCAAGGTCCTTATCGCCCCTTCCGCTCAGGCATACCACTACACGGTCAGCAGGCTGCAATGGCAGTGTGTGTAATACTGATAATGCGTGTGCACTCTCCAGCGCGGGTATGATGCCTTCCGTTTTACAGAGATGGAATGCCGCTGACAGTGCTTCCTCATCAGTAGCGCTGAGAAAAGTGCCCCTTCCTGTATCAAACAAATTGGCATGCATGGGTCCTATACCGGGGTAATCCAGTCCCGCTGAAATGCTGTGCGGTTCCACCACCTGGCCATCTTCTGTCTGCATTACCAGGCTTTTGCTGCCATGCAATACACCTGAGGTTCCCAATTGCGTGGTGGCGGCGCTCATGCCGCTGTTTATGCCATGTCCTGCTGCTTCTACTGCCACCAGTTGTACCGCAGGCTCATCGAGAAAATGATAGAATGCGCCTGCCGCATTGCTGCCTCCGCCTACACAGGCCACCACATGCGTGGGTAGCTCATGGCCGGTTTTCTCTTTCAGCTGCATCCTGATCTCTTCACTGATCACACTCTGGAAACGGGCCACCATATCGGGATAGGGATGCGGACCTACCACACTGCCGATAATATAATGTGTATCGGAAGGATGGTTGATCCAGTCCCGGATCGCTTCATTGGTAGCGTCTTTCAGCGTTTTGCTTCCGCTGGTGGCGGGTATTACTTTCGCGCCCAGCATTTCCATGCGCGCCACATTGGGGGCCTGCCGTTCAATATCTTTCTCTCCCATATACACGATACATTCCATTCCCTTCAACGCGCAGACTGTGGCAGTGGCCACGCCATGCTGGCCCGCGCCGGTTTCGGCAATGATGCGTTTTTTACCAAGGCGTATCGCTAATAAAATCTGCCCGATGGTATTGTTGATCTTATGCGCTCCTGTATGGCATAGGTCTTCCCTTTTCAGGTATACGGGTGCATTGCATTCTGCGCTGATCCTTTCTGCAAGGAAAAGCGGGGTAGGCCTTCCCACATAATCGGCAAGCAATTGCCTGAACTCTTTCCCGAAAGAAGCTTCCTCCATAATGTTGAGATAGCGCTCCTGCAATTCTTCCACATTCCTGTGCAGCATTTCCGGTATATATGCCCCGCCGAATTTTCCGTAATATCCGTGTGCGTCAGGTTTGCTGTAAATAGTGTTGCTGCTCATGTTAAAGTTGTTTTACCGCCGGTATGAATTGTTTCAGTTTTTCCATGTCCTTGATACCGGGCGAAATTTCAAAACGGCTGTTCACATCTATCGAAAAAAGATCTTTGGCAACCGGGTCTTTACCGAATGCAGTCAGGGCTTCAAGGTCGTCGGGGCCTATTCCCCCGCTGAGGAAAAACGGCTTGCCTATATTCAGTCCTTTCAGCATATCCCAGTTGAATTTTTTTCCTGTACCCCCGTAGGCGGTACTATCTGTGTCGAAGAGGAACATATCCGCTATATCCATGTAATCCTTGATCTTCCAGGGTACATTTTCATTCTCGCGGAGGCGAAAGGTTTTGATCACCGTTACATAGTTCGCCACATGTTCACAGTATTTCGGTGTTTCATCACCATGCAGTTGTACCAGGTACAGGCCGCAGTCATCTACTGTGCGCAACAGTTCTTCCACATCTGCATTCACGAACACACCTACTTTGTTGATACCTTTGCCCCTGATCTTTTTGATCTCAGGTCTCGGCATAAAACGGTAAGCATAGCGGGGTGATTTGGGATAGAAGATAAATCCCGCGAACTCTACGCCCATCTCATCGAGTTGCATTACCTGTTCGGCATTCGTCATACCGCAGACTTTAGTGCGCATGCTGTTTTGTTTTTAGCTGTGTAACAAATTCAGCAAATGCAACCGAAGGGCTGGCCTGCTTCATAAAGTTCTCTCCTATCAGGAATCCTTTGAAACCGGCCTGCCGTAAAGTTACGATCGTATTTACATCGCTGATGCCACTTTCGGCAACAGCGGGTTTTTCTTTGGGTATTTTGTTGATAAGATCCAGCGAGGCCTGTATGCTCACCTCAAACGTTTTCAGGTTGCGGTTGTTGACGCCCACCAGGTTCACTTCATCACAAACATGCGCCAGTTCGGCCTCGTTGTGGATCTCCAGCAACACTTCCATCCCCAGTTCCCGCGCCTTGCGGGCCATGGTTTGTACTTCAGCAGGTGAAAGACAGGCCGCG
>DASVLZ010000421.1:0-3368 GCA_036384615.1 Sediminibacterium sp. | reverse complement strand
TGGCCAGCTCATTGTGGGTGATGAAGGGGTCAAAAAGTATTTTTTTGCCCCTGATCTCCACCTGGAAACAGGAATGTCCGAAACTGGTCAGCTTCATAAAAAACGGTTTATGCGGAAGGTGTCAAAAATAAGGCTTTAGGCAGGTTCCTGCGAAACAATATTATCAGGGCGGGAGGATCATGGCTATATCTAAGCAGCAGGGGGGATACTATCAGGTTACCCTATGACAACAATAGGGCTGAATTGGACTTATATTGGAGTTATACTGGACTTGTATTGGACTTGTCCGGACATATACCGGAGGTATACCGGACTTGTACCGGACTTGTACCGGACTTATTACCGGCTGCCCGATTACGCCGGACGGGGATTTTGGGACTATTTTTGGCATATATCCGGAATGGCCTGCGGCACATATACAATAAATGTACGCAGCATCCGTCTGTTCCGTTACACTTATAAACAAACCCTTACATGCGAAATTCCGGTACCTGGTGGCTGATTGCATTGGTTATGCTGCTGTTGGATCTGTATGTTTACCAGGCTGTTAAAACCGTTACCCACCAATACAGCGACAGGGTTCGGGTAACCGTTCAGGTGGTTTACTGGGCAATATCCGCGCTCACGCTGGCTGCACTGCTCTCGTTTCCCTATATCATGTCGTGGCAGTCATCCCGTTTTTTCCGGAATTATGTGTTTGCGATACTGGTGGGGTTTTTACTGGCCAAGCTCTCCGGCTCCGTATTTGTGCTGGTAGATGACCTTCGCAGGGGCGGTATGTGGGTGGTGGGCAAACTGTTTCGCAGCACGGCTGCGCCCGGCATGGCGGCACAGGGAGGTATTCCCAGGTCACAGTTCCTAAGCTGGCTGGGGCTGGGCATAGGCACTTCGCTTTTCGGCACCCTGCTGTACGGGTTCAGCAATAAATACAATTACCAGGTAAAGAAGATCAGGCTGGCTTTCCGGAACCTGCCGCAGGCTTTTAAAGGACTCACCATCGTGCATATCAGCGATATCCATAGCGGCAGTTTCCAGAACAAGGCAGCGGTGAACAAAGGGGTGGATATGATACTGGCGCAGAAACCGGACCTGGTATTGTTTACCGGCGACCTGGTGAACGACCGGGCGGATGAGATGCAGGAATATACCGAGGTGTTTGGCCGTATCCAGGCGCCGATGGGTGTATTCAGCTCGCTGGGTAACCATGACTATGGCGACTATGTGTCCTGGCCATCCGCGCAGGCAAAGGCGGATAACCTTGAAAAGCTGAAACAGGTACATGCAGGCATGGGCTGGCGCTTGCTGATGAATGAGCATGTGCTGCTGGAAAGGGAGGGGCAGCAGATAGCCCTGCTGGGCGTGGAGAACTGGAGCGCCGGGAGGTTTGGCAAACACGGCAAACTGCATGAAGCATACCCCGGCTCGGAAAAGATCCCTTTTAAAATACTGCTGAGCCATGACCCCACACATTGGGATGCGGAGATCAGGCCCAAATACCGGGATATAGACCTCACGCTTTCCGGCCATACGCATGGTATGCAGTTCGGCATCGAGAACCCATATTTTAAATGGAGCCCGGTGCAATGGGTGTATAAGCAATGGGCGGGACTGTATGAAGCTGATAATCAGAAACTGTATGTAAACAGGGGCTATGGTTTTATCGGTTATCCCGGCAGGGTAGGCATACTGCCCGAGATAACGGTGATAGAGCTGGCATGACCGATTTAACAATTCTTTGTCCCCGGCTTTCACACCGTTTCTGTCTTTTGAGCGTTGTATGCCTTTTGTGGCACAAGGATTGAATAATGGAAACTGATCACTAAAAACACATCTTATGAAACGAATCGTATTGGTTTTTACGGCAGTAATGGCATTTGCTGCCGCATCGTATGCACAGGGCGGGTTCAGGCTGGGCGCCAAACTGGGAGCCAACCTCAACAAAGTGGAAGGACAATCATTCAGTGATGGCTTTGACCTCTCTTACCATGTGGGTGCATTTGCCGAGATTGACTTCAACAAAAAATGGGGTATACAGCCCGAGGTGCTGTGGAACCAGACCACGGGCAGGCGTACCAATTTTGATAACCTGTATCCCAGTGTTACCAATCCCAACGGCAGCGAAAAGTTCAAGCTGGATTACCTGTCAATACCGGTGTTGCTGCGATACAATATTGGTAATATCCTTACCCTCAATGCAGGTCCGCAGTTCGGCATCCTGCTGAGCGAGGATAAAACATTACTTCAGAGCGGTGAGTCTGCTTTCAAGAACGGCGACTTATCCATGGTACTCGGCGGGCAGCTCAACTTCAACTTCCTGAGGATATACGGACGATATAATATCGGCCTGCAGAACATCAACGATATTGATAACAAAGACAAGTGGACCAACCAACAGATACAGTTTGGGTTGGGATTGCGGTTGTGAGTTAAAGTGAAAAGTCAAAAGTGAAAAGTGAAAAATGAGGATGTGACATTCAGACCTCATTTTTCACTTTTCACTTTTCACTTTTTATCCCTTCAGCCTGAATTTCTTCTTCAGCGCTGCTATCTCTTTTTTGAATGCCTGCAGGTCTGATACCTGTTGTTTGATAAAGCTGTTGTCTTCGAGTTTTCCCAGTACTGCATTCATCTCCGCGAAGCTTTCATATACCATTTTACGGAAGGGGTTGGCGTAGTCCTTGGCCCTTGCATCGGCTATGCCTTTGGCCATCCATTCCCTTGTGGCAATAGCTGTGTTGAGCAAGGAACTGAACTGGTGGGTGTTCATTTTTTTCAGTGATATGCCTGTTATTTCCGAGAGGGATGCCAGCGCATGTTTCCGTTTTTCTTTCGTGTATTGCGCACCCTGTTTCGCATAGTATTCATGCACCATATCCCAGGAATGGATCTTACCGGACCTGATCCTGTCTTTCAGCGCCTGTACGTCTGTTACAGGCATTAGTTGTCCGCCTACATTCAGCCATTCATTTCTCTTTGTCGCAGCAGGCAGGCGTGCAGTGAGGCCTGCAAAAGAGGTTATGCCGCTTTCGCGGATATATGCCAGCAGGTGCGAAACACCGTACCAGGTAATCATATCGGTAAATGCCTGGTAGGCGGCAGCTACTTTTACCAGCACCACTTTCCGTTTGCTGTTCTCCACTCCTTCGAGTGTTATCTCCAACTGGTTTACGGTCTTGTTTTCAGATAAGAGCAACTGCTTACCAGTTTCTGCATCTGAATCGTTCTTTTGCCCACTTGCTTTTGCATAGGCTTTGCCCGTAGCGGTTTCTATGAGCTGCAGGGCGCTGAACATTTCATTGATAGTGTCGGGTGCCAGGTAGTCATGTTCAATGTGCTGGATCTTTTCAGTGCGTTTGTCGCGGTCTGTA
>DASVLZ010000420.1:0-5270 GCA_036384615.1 Sediminibacterium sp. | reverse complement strand
TGGAAATGTTTGATGCAAAAATGAACAGGGTGATAGAGCCGGGGGATTTCTGCCTCATGATCGGCTCTTCATCGAGGAGTACATGGTTGAAAGAAGTAGCGCGCGTGGTTGAGTAAGGAAAGGTCCCTACGGGACCATTAGCCGATAGCGGGGGGATATTCCTGATCAACAATTCAACCATTTAACTAATCAATTCCTCCAAACCCTCTTCTGCTCCTATCAAAGAATCCCGCGGCGCTGGGCCGTTTTTCCATAACGAGCTGGCGGGTGAGTTTTTCATACTGTTCCTGTTCCGTACCATTGGTCAGCAGTTTCCTGTTCCCGTAACTTGAGAGTGATCTGTTCAGTGAAACCTGCGTGGTATCGGAAGGTTGTATGCCGCTTACTGCCATCAGCCAGTCATCCTGCTGTTTCTGTATGCGGTATTTGAAAAAATAAACGTACCCGCTGTTGTTCTTTACCTGCACCCACTGTTTACCCATAGGCTGGATCTCCGTAATGCGGGTATAGGAGCGGTTATTGCTGGTGGCCAGTGAGCGGCTGATGGCTTCCTGTGTTTTGAATAATGATGGAAAGAGAGACAGGTTACCAGATTTCTCCAGTTTCTCATATAGTGAAACCCTGTATTGATCGTCTGCTGCAATGCTCCGCCATATACTGTCGGGAACAGGTTTTTTATGCCGCGCCATCAACAGCGCGATATTCATGCGTACGGCAATATCTTTTCCCTGCAGCAGCCTGTCAAAGATTTTCGCTACCTGCGGGTTCTCATCATAGAAAGGCATCAGCAGCACCAGGTATTGGTTGATAGGGGTATTGAATATATTTCCCGGTACAGCATTGCCGGTATAATTTTCCATCCTGTCATTATCGTTCTGCGACCTGAGCAATTCCCTTTCGTTCTGCGCCTGCAGTTTTTTTGCCTGCACTTGCAGATCAAAGAAAAATTTGGGGAACTGCGACTTATAAGTATCTGCCTGTACATAATTACTATCAACCAGTTTGGCCAGCAATTGTATCATGGGCTGTTTATAATCGTCAAAGGCAACCAGCGATAGAATATCCGGGTACAGGTGCGCGGCCAGCGCCAGGCTGTCGTCTATCTCCCTGAACAATGCTGCGTATTCATAGGTATTATCGAATACGGGCGGATTATCTGCCAATATCCTTTTCAATGTATCATAAGCTGCTTTTGTTTTGATAGAGGCGATGGCACGTAAAGCGGCATTCTGGTATATGCCGGTATCGGCATAATCGTGGTAAACCGATGCCAGCCAGGCAAGTCTTTCCTGCTGTTGTATGGTATCTTTTATGTTGGCGACCGACTG
The DNA here is from genome assembly GCA_036384615.1 of Sediminibacterium sp. Classification (GTDB taxonomy): domain Bacteria; phylum Bacteroidota; class Bacteroidia; order Chitinophagales; family Chitinophagaceae; genus Sediminibacterium. The sequence goes on along the minus strand of DASVLZ010000420.1, from coordinate 3,942 downwards.
TATCAAACCTGTTTTGGAAAACAGGTAATCCCTGCTGCCGTATGTAAGGGAACGGAAAGTGGTTTTCAATGCATCTATATCATTGCCTCCCAGGTTCACCATGCTGATGGCTGATCGGGCGATCTTTTGTACTGCACTGTCACTGCTGACGATATCGCTGAAAAGCATTGCCGATTTACTGGTAAACACCCCGGCTGCAGCGTTCTTCAGCGGACGGAAACTGCTGAAGAAATCTTTTACAAAACTGCTTTCACCTGCAGATTTATCCATGATGGTTTGCAGTTTGTACATCCTGTTACCATACACTATGGCCATCCCTTTGATCCTGCGGTCTGTGTTCGTGTCTGATAATACATACTCGCATATAAGAGAAGGATCGGCATTGGTGCGGTAATCTCTTTTGTCGATAATGAAATTGTCTTTCAGTTTTTCCCAGTTCATCTCTGTATTCCAGAAATCCACCGTGTCCTTGCTGTGGTAGTATTTCGGGAATTCGGATACGATCACCTGTATGGCTTCGCCGGTAGAATCGCTTTTAAAACAGGCGCTTCTCGGTATGGGCCTGGGCAGGTACCGTTCATTCAACAATATGGATAAGGTGCCAAACTGTTGTTTGTTCAGGAAATCCTTCAGGTCCTGGTCTATGGCCGGTTGTACAGGGGTCATCACGGAAAAACCCAATGACGGATCAGTGTACATCACAGGAGCGGAATAGGAGAAGGGAGCGGTATGAAAGCTGTTGAAGAAACGGTTGAATACGGCCTTGCTGTTGCGGCTCCTTGCAGTGAGCAGGTAATATTGCGCTCCTTTGATAAACGCCCTTGCCTTTAATGTGCCGCCGTCTTTCAGGGAGAACAGCATATCGAGCGAATAAAGCCCATCCTGCCTGCCGGCTTTCCTGGATAATTCCTTTTCAATGATCCCCGAGCTTTTCAGGCTTTCCGCTATGAGCGATACATCAAAGCTGTCTTCTTCCAGGAAGCGGTAGTTGTGCAGGCTTTTCTGCATCACCATATAGGCATCGCCATTGGAAGGATCGGTTGCTTCGTAGATATGGTTGCCCAGCAGGTCATCACCCAGGTAATGATCGGTTGCCGGTAGCTGCGGCATGGATATGGTAAAGCCGCCACCAGCAGGTGTGAAAGAATTCCATTGCGTAGCTGCCTGCTGCTGCAGGTGTATGGATCCAAAAAAATCTTCAGCTTCTTTGCCATTCACATAATCGTCCGTTCCACTCATCTTGAACACCAGCACTTCCTGCGGGGTATAGATGATGGAGTAACGCTGTATATCCCCGCGGCGTGTTTTATTGGTGATGCTGAGTCCCTGGTAGCCGCTCACAGTAATATTTTTTTTCTCCAGTATCTTTCCCGGTATGCTTTCATACAACACACTGTCTGTTTTGCGCATCACAGACTGTAACGTTTCTCCTGTTTGCCCCGGGTGCGTTTTAATGCGAGATAACATGTAATACGCACCATTATCCATATCGGCATATTGCCAGCTTTCCGTAAATGAGAGTACATCATTTCTCCTGAACAATTTGCCGGGTACTTTCAGTTCTATGAATCCGTCTTCTGAAAGAACGTTCTGCATCTGAACGGGCACGCGTATTTTATCGATATGCTCACGCTGCTCTGCATCACGGTCATTCATATTCACCGGCCGTAAAGTGTATCCTTTCTTCCGCAGCAGTTCTATTACCCCGCGTGGCCCGGGCAGGTGCGCTGCGCCTACCGCCACGAACAGGGATTCACTGCGTATGATGGAATCAATCGAGTTCGCCTGTATCTCGTTACGCCCATAGAGGAATTTTTCATTGAATGCCTCATTATTGCCCGAGAGCTGGCTGAGTGAATCCAGCGTGCTCAGGTCGCCGCGACGATAAGCTTCCTGTATCTTTCTTTGTATCTCGTAGGGATTATCATTGCTGAAATTAACCCGCGCCTTTGTTCTTGCACGCAGCATATCTTCCTGCGCCTCCAGCTGTATCTTTTCCGATTCGAGGTAATTTTCCACACCCGTTGCTTTTTTGCCGAGCTTACGGGCTGTCTGGTATACATACAGGTCGAGGTAAGTATTCTCCTGGAAATTCGATTGTCCGTCCATAGTGCGGTACAGCAGGCCATTGATCACATAAGGTTCTTCGCTGAGGGCGTTTTTGATGTTTACATCATAGTTGCTGTTAAGGCGGAAGGATGTTTCCCTGAGCAGGTCGGCAGGTGTGCGCAGGTACATGCTCATGGCCATCTGCGATTGCTGCAGGCGGAACATCTCGGATTGCCACTGCCTGGGATCCAGCTCCAGTGAAACAGTGCTGCAGCTGGCTATGGCATGGTAAAAAGAATCGCTCAGGTGAAATACCATCTTATTGCTCACATGCATTGTGCCGAACAGGTAAGAAGGTTGCGTAAGACCGTTGCCGGTGATCTCCCACAGCAGGCTGGGATAGGTGGGCTTACTGTTCTGAGCATTTGCACATATCAGGTAACAAGCAGCTATCAGGAGGGTAAAAGTTCTTTTCATGCGCTAGTGTTTTGGACCGGTCGTGTTACAGAAAGATAGATGCAAAACCGGAGAATTCTTCATAACCCGCCGGATTTTATCCGGGGTTGTGCATGGGGAAGCCTTGTTCCGGGTGTGTTGTACGTGTTTTACAGCAGTAACCCCTGCAAAAAGAAATAGGCAAAACTGAAATAGATCACCAGGCCGGTAACATCTACCAGTGTGGCTACAAACGGGGCCGATGAAACTGCGGGGTCGGCCCCCAGTTTTTTCAGCAGTATCGGCAGCATGGAGCCGGAAAGTGTTCCCCATAATACCACGCCTATCAGTGAAAATCCAACAGTAGCGCCGATCATCAGGTAATGCTGCCCGTAAATTTCCGGTGAAATGGAATGCCATACCAGTACCCTGATAAAACCGATGAGTCCCAGCACCATTCCCAGCAGCAGCCCGCTGCTGATCTCTCTGCGCATCACCCGCCACCAGTCGGCAATGGTGATCTCGCCTATGGCCATGGCCTGTATAATCAGTGTGGATGCCTGCGAGCCGCTGTTGCCACCGCTCGAGATGATCAGGGGTATGAATAAGGTAAGTACGACGGCTTTGGCGATCTCGTCTTCAAAATAGCCCATGGCGGTTGCCGTAAGCATTTCGCCGAGGAACAATACCACCAGCCAGCCGATGCGTTTGCGGAAAAGCCTGAGCAGGGGAATGGCGAGGTAAGGTTCGTTCAATGCCTCGGTACCCCCCATCTTCTGCATGTCCTCACTGAACTCCTCGTTGGCTACCCAGAGCATATCATCAATGGTAACGATGCCTAACAGTATCTGGTTATCATCCACTACGGGCAGCGCCACGCGGTTATTCATTTTAAATACCTGGCTGGCATGCTCCTGGTCATCGGTGGCTTTCAAAGCCACGAAACGGCCATCGATAATTTCATCCACCCGCTTCTCGGGCAGGGCAAGGATCACATCCCTGATACGGATATCATCTATCAGCATACCGGATTCATTGATCACGTAGATCACATCCACCGTTTCGCTGTTCTTGGCATGCTTGCGTATGGTATCGAATACTTCGTTTACCGTATTATGGAGGTACACATACACATAATCCGGTGTCATCAAACGCCCCACACTGTCTTCGGGATAGCCGAGCAGCGACAGGGTGATCTTTCGTTCATCGGGGTCGAGGAGTTTGATCAGGTCGCGTATGGCTGCTTTGGGAAGTTCTTCGAGGAAGTCGGTACGGTCATCAGCAGGGAGCTCATTCAGCAGTTCCGCTGTTTTGGCGGAAGGCAGTTCTTTTACAATATCTTTCTGCTGAACAATATCGAGTATCTTGAACACGCTCGATGCGCGGTGTATCGCCATATTGGCGATGATCTGCGCCTGGTATTCGGGAAATTCATTGATGAGATCGGCAACATCGCTG
>DASVLZ010000419.1:0-2918 GCA_036384615.1 Sediminibacterium sp. | reverse complement strand
TCACAATGCCGCCGCTGATGGTACCCCAGACACTTGCCGCAAGGTATCCCACGTATAAAAACTCCTTCAGCAGGGTGGTAACGGCAAAATCCACAACAGATGCTGTCAGGGAAGATGCCTGCGCCTTGAAGAAGGTGCGATAGTTATATATGCGCGACATATATCAACAGTTGCAGTACAAGATTGCTGTACACACCAGCTACTATATCATCCATCATAACACCCCATCCGCCGGGCAATGCTTCGGTCCTTCGTATGAACAGGGGTTTGAGGATATCGAAAAAACGGAACAGCACAAATGCGATCACCACGTGCACCGTGGTTACAGGTACAAACAGCAGGCTGATGCACATGCCTGCTGCTTCGTCTATCACCACGCGGCTGCTGTCTTTGCCCCAGTCCTTCTCCACATGATTTGCCGACCAGATACCTGCCGCCGTTATGACAGACGTTATTATGACCGGAATATTGCCAGCTCCGCTGTTTATCAATAAAAAATACCATAATGCACAAACTGCCGCGGCAGCAATGCTTCCGCCACCTTTGAGGTAGCCGATACCGAAACAACCGGCAAACAGTTTGTGCAGTTGTATCATAATGCTTCCACCAGGTCCTGGTAATAATCCAATCCCAGGTGCGTGATCAGGTCTTCACCCATCATATGGCGCAGCGTATTCTGCAACTTGATCAGCTGTTTGAAAATATCATGTTCAGGCCTCAGTCCCGGCGCGGTCTGCGGCGATTTATAATAGAAGGAAAGCCATTCCTGTATACCACTCATATTGGCGCGTTTGGCAAGGTCTGTAAACAGGGCCAGGTCCAGCGCTATCGGTGCGGCCAGTATGGAATCGCGGCACAGGAAGTTGATCTTGATCTGCATGGGATAACCCAGCCATCCGAAAATGTCGATATTATCCCAGCTCTCCTTGTTATCGCCATGAGGAGGATAGTAGTTGATCCGCACTTTATGGTACAGGTCGCCATACAGTTCAGGATTGCTCTCGGGGCGGAAGATATCATCCAGCACACTCAGCTTGGATACTTCTTTTGTTTTGAAATTATCCGGGTCATCCAGTACCAGCCCGTCCCTGTTGCCCAGGATATTGGTAGAGAACCATCCGCGTACGCCCAGCGCCCTTGCATGCAGGCCGGGGGCAAGTATGGTTTTCATCAGTGTCTGCCCTGTCTTGAAATCCTTTCCGCTGATGGGTGTATTGGTGTCTTTGGATAACTGTATCAATGCAGGTATATCGCAGGTGAGGTTGGGTGCGCCGTTGGCAAAAGGCACCCCGATCTTCAATGCGGCATATGCATAGATCATGCTGGGTGAAATAGCAGGGTCGTTGTTGCGCAGACCGTCTTCAAATGCTTCAAGGGTCTGATGCACATCGCTTTCCTGGATATATTTTTCAGTGGAGCCGCACCATACGATCACAATACGGTCGCAACCGTTCTTCTTCTGGAAGTTTTCGATATCATCTATCACGGCCAGCGCCAGGTCGTACTTGGTGGCAGCTTTCTTTACATTCTCTCCATCGAGGTTCTTGATATAGGATTTATCAAACACCGCTTTCATAGGCACGATTGCTTCCAGTTCGGGTTTGATGGCGTTGAGCAGGTTGGCATCGAGCACTTTTGCCTTACTGGCCGCTTCAAACACATTATCAGCATACACATCCCAGCCGCCGAATACCACATCGCTCAATTCTGCCAGGGGTACAAAATCTTTGATCAGGGGGTAACGGTTCTCCGTACGTTTTCCCAGCCGTATATTGCCCATTTGCGTCAAAGCCCCGATAGGCTGCGCTATACCTTTGTTTACCGCAATCACTCCGGCGATAAGCGTAGTGCCTACCGCACCCATACCGGGCAGCAGTATCCCCAGTTTCCCCTCAGCAGATTGAACTTGTTCTTTCATATTGGTTGTTTTTATTGTGATACATAATGATCTTTCATGTCAGGCGATGGCCTTTTTTCCCGGATGGCTTTTCAGGCCGCGCATCATGATGTTCATGATCGATTCCATCCTCGATTCCAGCCGGGCGTATTTGCTTTGTGTGAACATATCCCTCTCCAGTCCCCGCAATGAACTCACCATAACGGAGGGCAGTATATCCAGTTCCACACCGATCTGCTTATCGAACTCGCCGTTCTGGATCCCGAAGCGGAGAATATGCTCCACCAGCTTGGTTTCTCTTTTATCGTATTCGGTATGCAGGTGTTTGATGCAATGCACCGTTTCCTGCATCTCGCGGTTTACGATCCGGTATAAAGTCACTTTCTTCTGCACTGCCCTGATGCGTGTAAGGGTAAATGCTTTCAGTTTGTCTTCGGCGCTCAATGCTTTTTCCACGGCATGCTGCACATTGGTGAATACCTCTTCCATTTCCTTCATCACCACTGCATCGAATATTTCTTCCTTGCTGTTATAATAATAATAGAGTGTGCTTTTACCCTTGCCTATCGCCTTGGCGATGTCCTCCATGGTGGTCTTACGCAGGCCGAACTGGCGGAACAGCTTCTGCGCTTCCCGGAGGATATCTTCCCTGATCATATCATCTTTGGTGGGTTGCATAATTTTCGACCAAAATCGTTTTGGGGTCCAAAATTAGGTAAATTCTTTTTCCCGTGGCCTGCAATCGGCTGATCAACCGTGCGTAACGGCGAAATCTTTCATGAGTTCGCAGATTGCCTGCACGCTTTCCATGGCGAGGGCATTGTACATACTGATGCGTACTCCGCCAACAGTGCGGTAGCCTTTTACGCCTACCATGCCTTCTTTTTTACAGCGTTCCAGGAACGGGGCTTCCAGCGAGGGGTCTGTCAGAAAGAACACGGCATTCATCTGGCTCCTGTCTTCGGGCCTTACCTTACAGGTAAAGACGGGCAGGCTATCTATTGTATTGTATAAAAGCCGG
>DASVLZ010000418.1:0-2333 GCA_036384615.1 Sediminibacterium sp. | reverse complement strand
AGTATTGACCGGTCGCGCATATATATAGCGGGATTATCGCAGGGTGGTATGGGTGTGCTGGATATCATTGCCCGTAAGCCGGATATCTTTGCAGGGGCACTGGCTATCTGCGGCGCAGGTGAGCCGTCTACTGCAAAATTGTTTGCTGGCAAGGTATCGTTATGGTTGTTCCATGGCGATAAGGATGATGTGGTGCCGGTAGATTTTGACCGGCAATTCTACAGGAAACTGAAAAGGGCCAATGCTGTTGTGCGCTATTCTGAATATGCGGGCACAGGCCATAACAGCTGGGTGAACGCGTTTTCTGAACCCGGCCTGATGCAATGGTTATTTGCCCAACAAAAAAGGAACTGAACATGTTACCCGAAAAACTGCTGCAGTCATTACAGGGCCGGGAAGGATTCGATAAGGATGCTTTTCTTACTGTGCATGCATCAGGTAAACAGGTTACTTCCATACGCATCAATCCCGCAAAACCTGTGGCATTGGATGCGGCATGGCAAACGGAGGGCATACCCTGGTGCCCCTACGGGCGATATCTTGCTGAGCGGCCTTCCTTTACCCTGGATCCTTTGCTGCATGCGGGCGCTTATTATGTGCAGGAAGCGAGCAGTATGTTCCTGTGGCATGCATTGCAAACCGTGGCAGGAGATAACCGGCAGCAAAAAGTGCTGGACCTCTGCGCGGCGCCGGGCGGTAAGAGTACCCTGCTGGCATCTTATTTTACGGGGGGATTGCTGGTCTCGAATGAAGTGATCAGGCAGCGTGTGGCGGTACTGGCAGAGAATATTGTTAAATGGGGAAGCGCCGATATAGTGGTCACCAATAATGATCCATCGCATTTCCGGTCGCTGCCCGTTTTTTTTGATGTGATGGTGGCGGATGCACCATGCAGCGGCAGCGGCCTGTTCAGGAAAGACCCATCGGCCATTGATGAATGGAGTGAAGCCAATGTACAACTGTGCAGCCAGCGGCAGCAACGGATACTGGCAGATGCATTGCCTGCACTGAAGGAAGACGGCGTATTGATCTATTCTACCTGTTCCTATTCCACAGAAGAAGATGAAGCTATCGCCGACTGGCTGGTAACGGAAATGGGTATGGAAAGCTGCCGCCTGCCCTTGCTTCCTGAATGGCATATCATAGAAACGGAATCGCCTGCATCAGGAGCTTATGGATATCGCTTCTATCCCCATCTCATATGCGGGGAAGGCTTTTATCTTGCTGCTTTCAGAAAGAAAACAGGGGAGGAATATGCAGGCAGGCATCCCAAAGAAAATATCACACCTGCATCCAGAAATGAACAGCAGCAGGTGCAGGCATTCCTGCCCGTGCCGGCTGAATATACCCTGTTTACATCTGCAGGTACTTTCCGCGCATTCAGAACGCAATGGTGGGAAGCGTTGCAGGCGCTGGCAGGCAGTCTTTACCTGAAGAAAGCAGGCACCGCTATCGGCAGTATCAAAGGGAAGGATATGATCCCATCGCATGAACTGGCATTGGGATGGCTGCCGCTGGATACCCTGCCTGCCATACCGCTTCAGAGAGAAGAAGCCCTGCAATACCTGAGACGCAAAGAGATCAGGCCGGATGCACCCAAAGGATGGAACCTGGTAACCTATTGTGGATTACCATTGGGCTGGGTGAAAGTTTTACCCAACCGCATCAATAACTACTATCCCGCAGAGTGGAGAATTTTAAAAGAGTAATTTTACGGGAGAAACCCGTGACCTATGAAGTGCGTTTATCTTTTGTTTGTATGCTTTCTGACAATTCATGTATCGGCCCAGGAAAAACTGGTGATCATGGGTAAGGCATCCAACCAGTACGTGGTGCATACCGTTACAAAAGAAACTTCCCTGCAAAGTATCAGCAACCAGTTTGGCCAGTCTGTAACCCGGCTGTCTGCATACAATGGATTGAATCCCGCTAAAAAACTGGCAAAAGGCACTAAAATAAAAATTCCTCTTACCCAGTACAACCTGGTACGCACAAAAGGCGACCGTAACAGCGCACCTGTATACCACGCCATTGCAAAAGGAGATAACCTGTACAGGCTGAGCAAGGAAACAAAAGTGCCGCTGGCCACACTCAAACAATGGAATGGCCTGAAGAAAGACGCAGTAAAAGTGGGCGACCTGCTGATCGTGGGATATATGGTTAATGCAAGGGTGACTGAGGCTGCGGAACCGGAGGAAGTACAGACTGCTAAAGAAGAACCCAGGGTTATGGTGCCCGTGATATCCAAACCTGCAGAGAATCCCCCGGCCGTTAAAAAAGAAGAGGTTACAACTGTTATAAAAAAAGAAACGGCACAGCCCACGGAAACCCAG
>DASVLZ010000417.1:0-7556 GCA_036384615.1 Sediminibacterium sp. | reverse complement strand
AAGAAAAGAAGTGATGGTGGCAGGCTTTACCACGGCAGGCATACCCGCGAGCAGGTTAACCGCTATCTTCTCCAGCATACCCCATACGGGAAAATTGAATGCATTAATATCTACGGCCACTCCTTCTTTGGGTATCAGCAGGTGATGGCCCATGAAAGTATTGGCTTTACCCAGCTGGTGATGTTCACCATCGAGGCAGTACGGTGTATCAGGAAACTTCCTGCGCAAGGAAGCATAGGAGAAAAGATTGCCGATACCTCCTTCGATATCCACCCAGCTATCGGCTTTGGTGGCGCCGGTCTGGTAGCTGATACGGTACAACTCATCCAGGTGTTCACGCAGGTGTATTGCCAGTGCGCGCAGCATCAGTCCCCGCTCATGAAAACTCATTTTCCGTAAGGCAGGATTTCCCTTTTGTCTTGCATATTCCAGTATGGCTGCAAAGTCAAGCCCTTTGGCTGTGGCCCTTGCAATAGGTTCACCGGTTACGGCATTATACAATAACTGCCCTTCACCATCCCCTTTTACCCAATGCCCCGTTATATAGTTTTCAATGGTCAGCATAAACAATGATTAGGGTGCAAAGCTAACGATTGGTAGGATATGAGGGTGCATGGTCCATAGTCGATAGTCCATAGTCCATGGAGTGTACATTATGGACCGTTGACCATGGACTATCGACCATGTCCTACAAACACAAAAATCCCGCGCCAGGATTAGCCGGGGCGGGATAGCAGGTTGGTTATTGGTTGTAGAGTAGAGAAAGAGTTGTTAATATTAAGACAACCGTTTGTCGATTTCGCTGCAAAGCGCGGCAAATATTTCATCCACACTGCCCTCTCCCGGTACATTCACCACCTTATTGAACCTGTTATAATAGTCTGCCACCACAGTGGTCTTCTTCTTGTATTCAGCGATCCTGGCGCGGATCACAGTTTCATTGGTATCATCGCTGCGGCCGCTGGTAAGTCCGCGGTTAAGCAGTCTTTTCACCAGTTCTTCCTCGCTTACTTCCAATGCCAATACTACACCTATTTCTGTATTTTTCAAGCGCAGCAGTTTATCCAGCGCCTCACTCTGTGCTTCGGTACGGGGAAAACCGTCAAAAAGAAAGCCTTTTGCCTGCGGATTGGCATCCAGGGCAGAGCTGATCATACCCACCACTACTGCATCAGGCACCAGTTCGCCCCTGTCCATAATGCTTTTTGCTTCCAGTCCCAGGGGCGTTTTGGCTGCGATTTCACTTCTTAAAAGGTCGCCGGTAGATAAATGCTTCAGGCCATAGGCAGCGATCAGTTTTTCACTCTGCGTGCCTTTTCCACTGCCCGGGGGACCAAACAGGATAATATTAAACATGTACTTGCTAACCTTACGTGAGTAGCAAATATACGTTCTCATTTTTAAAAATTGTTTAACAACTGCTGAAACCCATTGAAAACAGTGAATTGTAAGTCCGGAATACATGCTGCGTCTGTACAGGAAGCAAACCGATCCCTGGCAGTCAACGTATCTTTATATAATCAAACAAGTGTTAGTATGAAATACCTATACGGGTTACTCACCCTCATTTTCACCACCTCACTCCTGGCCGGATGCGCACAGAGCAAGACGCCGGGCAATAATCCTGATACTATGAGCACACAGAAAAACAAATACTACTCGCACAACGACAGCGGCAAAGTAGTAGTACGCAATGATGAATGGAAAGATATCCTTTCCCCCGAACTATATTCCATAGCCCGTGAAAAGGGTACCGAAAGGCCTTTCAGCAGCAAGTACGAAACCTCCAAAGAAATAGGTACCTATTATTGCGCCGTATGCGGCAATGCGCTTTTTAAAAGCGATACCAAATTTGAAAGCGGGTGCGGATGGCCGAGTTTTTATGAGCCCATCTCCAAAAGCTCCATTATCTATCTCCCCGATAATTCACACGGCATGCAGCGCACGGAAGTAGAATGCGGCAGGTGCAAATCACATCTCGGCCATGTATTTGAAGACGGCCCTCCTCCCACCGGCCTGCGCTATTGCATCAATGGCGTTGTGCTCGATTTTGAAAAGGCGAAGGAAGCGGAGAAAAAGTACGAGGGTAAACAATAATGTTCTCATCCTTATAAAACATCAGCTTCCGCTGGTTCAATACGCGCTTTTTTGCGGGAGAAATAACCTCCAGAGAAAATTGTGAGCAGTACACCGGCAACAGAGAGTATCATCACACTATTGGAAAAGAACTGTACCCAGTTAAGGCGTACATGAAATATTTCCTTGCTCAGCAGCACGCCTACGCTGCCGAGATAGCCGAATGAATCTGCCAGGTAAATAAGAAATCCCACATTACCTGTAAACCGGAAAGCAGCTATGAACCTTTCAAAAAATACGGAGTTGAAAGGTATGTATACCATGTACAGGCCCAGCCCTACGGAAGTCATCCACCATACAGGTGGCAGCAGGTGCTGTACAAAAAGCCAGGTAGCTATTCCCGAGATCACGAAGCCGGATGCAATGAACAGGTGCGCCACCATAAAAGCACGGTAGCTGTTCCTGATGGCTACCATGCTGCCTATGAGCACCAGCACCACCAGTGTAATGGGTGTTTCGGTAGTGGAGAAGAGCGCGGGCTGGTTCAGGTATCCCATTTCCTTCCACATATCTGCAATAAAATTATCACGGATATCGCGGAAGATGGTGGCAAAGCCATACACCACAATACAGGCAATGATGCCGGGCAGGAAACGCCGCAGCAATTGTTTCCTCTGCGCTGCAGGCATGGGCAGCCGTTCCATACGCGCGGCAATATCCTGTGCATTGGGCGGCGGTATACGTTCCATCATCCATACAAACAACAATAACGGCAATGCAAATACCAGTCCTGTTACAAATGGCAGCCAGAACTCGGTGATGCCGAAATGCAGCATGAGCCAGCTTCCCACCGTTTTTACAAATCCCGAAGAAAAGATAAAGCTCACTGCCAGTGCGGCGCCTATAAAATCCGTGGCGCGTCTTCCTTCAATATAAGAAAACACCACGCCCCACAGCATACCCAGCGGAAAGCCGTTGATGAAGAGGAATAGGATATTATATGGCGCAGGCACCACGGCAAACAGCAGCCATGCGACCCAGGCAATACCCGTGAGCAGCAGGATCACCCGGTTCCTGCCCATCCGTTTCAGTTCGGCAATAAAACGTATCCCGTAAAATTTTGCCAGCAGGTATCCGATCATCTGGCTCAGCACCAGCAGGGTTTTGTAATGCAGTCCCCAGAACTGAAGCCCATCAAATGTGCATACCGTATACGATTTCCGGAATGCGAATACAACTGTATAAGTAAGAAAGGCAGTTACGGCAGCATACACCGGTACCTGCAGCGCATTTCCTTTATAAAAGCCTGTTTTCAATGGCAAGCGATTGGGTTTAGGCACTAAAGATAATATTCCCGATTTTTGCAGCATGAACCAACCTATATTAAGCCATCTTGCCGGCACATTGATCGGGAGTGAGATCGTAAAGCTCGGCAATGCGATCAGTGAGCGTATCCGCAACGGCGAAAAAATATACAATTTTACCATCGGCGATTTTGACCCCTCTATTTTTCCTATTCCCAAAAAGCTGGAAGAACTGATCATTGAATCCTACCAGAACCGCAATACCAGCTACCCAGCGGCAGAAGGTGTGCTTGACCTGAGAAAGGCCGTGAGCCGTTTCATCAGCGAGCGGGAAGGTATTAAGTATGCGCCCTCTGAAATACAGATCGCTTCGGGCGGCAGGCCTTTGATCTATACTGTTTTCAGGACCATTGTTGACAGGGGCGATAAAGTGATCTACGGCGTTCCTTCCTGGAATAACAACCATTACACGCATATGACCGAAGCAGAACATTGCGTGGTGGAATGTACCTCGGAAAACCATTTTATGCCTACGCCGGATGATATTCGCAAACATATCAAAGGCGCTGCACTTATCTGTATCTGCACACCGCAGAACCCTACAGGTACCACCATGTCGAAAGAGTCCCTCGAAGCCATCTGCGACCTTATTCTCGAAGAGAATAAACAGCGCGGCGACCAAGAAAAGAAACTCTACCTGATGTTCGACCAGATGTACTGGACGCTCACTTTCGGCGATACCGTTCATTACAATCCTGTTTCGCTGCGCCCTGAAATGAAAGCGTATACTGTTTTTATTGATGGTATTTCCAAAGTATTCTCAGCTACCGGCGTGCGCGTGGGCTGGGCATTGGGGCCAGAGGCCGTGATCGCCAAAATGAAAGCGATCCTCAGTCACCTCGGTGCCTGGGCGCCGATGGCGGAACAAAAGGCTGTGGCAAAATTCTTACCCGAAAAAGAAGCCATCGACCAGTACCTTGTTCATTTTAAATCGGAAGTGGAAGAAAGGCTGCGCAGTATTCATGAAGGATTCGTCGCATTAAAAAAGAAAGGTTACCCGGTGGATTCCGTTACGCCGCAGGCAGCTATCTATCTTACCATTAAAATAGACCTTGCAGGCAGGACCACCGCAGAAGGTAAAAAACTGGAAACGCAGCAGGAGGTTACTTCTTATATTCTCGGCGAAGCCAAGCTGGCCGTGGTACCATTCTCTGCATTCGGTGCAGGCAGCAACAGCTCCTGGTACCGCCTTAGCGTAGGCACCTGCAAAAAAGAAGATATTCCTGATATGCTGGCAATGCTCGAAAAAGCGCTGGGGAACCTGGTCCCTTAGTTTTTGCTGCAGACAAATACAAACCCTTTCTGGTTTTTCTCCTGGAGGATAGCCTGTATGAGGTGGGGCTTATGTATGATCTTGTGGCGGTGTATGTGGATGAGCTCGTTGGCAATGCAGAAAGTACGCCAGTTCTCTACATGATACAGCATTTCATTCAGCATGTCCAACTGCCTGTCGAATGCAACAGGATCAACATGTGCTGATGAGGAAATAACAAGAAGATCCCTGGTAAAGCCGTTCATCCGTCTTCTTTTATCTGTGACTGGGGCAACCGCACTTCACACCGTTATTTTTCTGGAAAACACCACAGGAGGTAGCGCCCGCCATCATGAGCAACAACAGGATAACGAAGATTTGGTTTACTTTCAGTTTCATAATCTGTGCTCTAAAATTACAGTTTTAGGCCCTATCACCATCAAACCGATTTACCTGGCGGGGAATTTTAACATACAAAGGGTGCTGGTAGCCCCGCTCGACTGGGGACTGGGCCATGCCACGCGCTGCATACCGCTGATCAGGGCATTGCTGCTCAATGGCTGTGAAGTAGTGCTGGCTGCGGAAAAAGCGCAGGCCGCTTTATTGCAGCAGGAGTTCCCGCAGCTGCAGTGCCTGCACCTGGAAGGTTACCGCGTGCGGTACAGCCGCTCACGCTGGCTCTTACCATTGCGCATCATAATGCAGGTGCCGCGCCTGTTACGCATCATCAAAAAAGAACATGCCTGGCTGCAGGAGGTGCTGCGCAGCCACAGGATCAACCTCGTGATCTCTGATAACCGGTTCGGGTTGTATACGGATGCTGTTCCCTGCATCTTTATCACCCATCAGCTAACGATCAGGGCGCCTTTCAGGTGGCTGGAGAAAAAAATGCAGCAGGTCAATTACAGGTATATCAACCGTTTTACTGCGTGCTGGGTACCTGACGCAGCGGGAGAACCCAACCTCGCAGGCGTACTCTCTCACCCCCGACTGATTCCCTCTATAAAACCTGTTTACATCGGGCTGTTATCGAGAATGCAGTATGAAGTGACTCCGAAACAATATGATTACTGTATACTGTTATCAGGCCCCGAACCACAACGCTCCGTGCTGGAAGAAAAAATATGCAGGGGCATTGCTTCCATATCGGGGAATATATTGCTGGTAAGAGGACTGCCCGGTCAGGAAGCAGAGTTATCACTGCCTTCGCATGTAACCGTCAGGAACCATCTGGGCACGGAAGCCATACAACAGGCCATCCTTCAAAGCGAATACATTATCTGCAGAAGCGGCTACACCACGTTGATGGAACTGGTATCGCTCCGCAAAAAAGCGATACTGATTCCCACACCGGGACAAACAGAACAGGAATACCTGGCGGAAAGACTGTTCCGGTCAGGAACTTTTTATATGGTGCCGCAGGAAATGTTTTCTGTTGAAAAAGATCTCATCGAAGCCAGTACATTCCCTTATAAACACCTGGATATACCACTATTTGAGGCAGATGAAGCAGGGCGACTATTGTCGGAGACTATGGCGACATTTGTCGATCAATAATGTTACCTTCCGATATCATATTTATTTTACTGCTGAAGCCGTTCACGATTTCGGATAATCAAAGAACCAGAAAGTCTTCTTTGCTCCGGGAAAATCTTTCCAGTGAGTGATGGAAGTTTTTACTGCAAAGACGGCGCAGGTGGGCATATCGTCTATCCGGGCATCTGTAAGTATATTGGCAAAAGCTGTGATGCCCGGGTTGTGCGAGAACAAGGCAATGGTTTCGAGGCCATCATCAAGCCGGCAGATCACATCGAGAAAAGCGCCGGGCATGGCATGGTATAATTCTTTGAACAGGATAATATCTTTTTGCGGCACACCATATTCTTTTGCAAAATATTGTGCAGTGGTCAGCGCCCGTTTGGCGGGACTGGATACAAACCCGTCTATCGATATCTCTTTCTTGTGTACGCGTTCTGCCATCATCGGCGCATCGCGGTGGCCGCGGTCGTTGAGCGGGCGGTCAAAATCTTCCTGGCCCGGAATAGCCCAGCTGCTCTTGGCATGTCGTACAATCAGTATCTGCTTCATGATATGGTTATGATGGATACAATCTTCATACCAGGGTTAGTTTCCGGAAATATTTTTGATGTCAGGCCCCTGCTTCATTACTTCACCCAATCCATAACAGCCACACAGCTCATCCATCCCATCACCACTACTACCGCCCAGCCTGCCGCCTGCATCCATACAGGATGTTTATACCCTTTCATGATCTGTGGCCTGGTACAGGCTACCAGTAATACGCCCAGCGCCAGCGGCAGGATAAACCCATTGGCCAGTCCCGCGAATAACAACAATTGCCTCGGTTTTCCTATGATCACAAAAATACAGGTGGAGAGTATGATGAATACAGAGATGCTCAGCCTCTCATACTTCGCTATCAGCGGGTGCAATGTTTTGAGGAATGATATAGAGGTATATGCCGCACCAACCACAGAAGAGATCGCCGCACTCCATAATACCACACCGAATATACGGAACCCGAGCTGGCCTGCTGCGAAGAGGAATACGCTTGCGGGAGGATTATCATGATCCAGCACCGCACCATGCGATAATACCCCCAGTACCGCCAGGAAAAGTATGAACCGCATAAAGCCGGAGATAGCAATACCATTGATAGCGCTCCTGTTCACTTCACGGATATGATCCCTGCCTTTGATACCTGCATCGAGCAAACGGTGTGCGCCTGAAAAAGTGATATAGCCTCCCACTGTTCCGCCTACAATGGTAACGATGGCCCCGGAGCTGATGGTCTCGGGCAGGAAGGTCTGCCGCAATGCTTCCGCCATCGGCGGATGTGAACT
>DASVLZ010000416.1:0-4984 GCA_036384615.1 Sediminibacterium sp. | reverse complement strand
CCGCGACTGGAAACCTGCATTCTACCCCGAGAAACTGCCACAGCGGGAATGGCTGCATTATTACAGCAGCCAGTTCAACAGCCTGGAAGCCAATACCACTTTCTACCATATTCCCCGTCCCGCCACCCTGCAGAAATGGTTTGAGCAAACGCCGGATGAGTTTAGTTTTTCGGTAAAAGCCCCGCGCATCATTACCCATTACAAAAAGATGACAGGCACCCGCGATATACTGATGTCTTTCTACGAGCTGGTATTCCGTACCCTGCAGTATAAGCTGGGCTGTATCCTTTTCCAGTTCCCGCCCATGTTCAGTTACACTGCGGAACGTCTTGAAGCGATTACCGGCCAGTTGGATAATTCGCTGTGCAATGTTGTGGAATTCCGTCACCGTTCCTGGTGGTCTCCACAGGTATACCAGGCCCTGACAGGGGCGGGTATCGGCTTTTGCAGCATCAGCTATCCCGGCCTGCCGGATGAAGTGGTGCCAGGCACGGCTTATTTCCGTTTTCACGGTGTTCCGGAAATCTATAAGTCCCCATACACGGAAGCGTATATCCAATCAGTCGTACATCGTATGAGCCGGCAACCGGCTATCCGCAGGGCCTGGATATATTTCAACAATACCATGGCAGCCACGGCAATACCCAATGCGCGGTACGCTCAGGATATTACGCGAAAAAGCGATTGAGAACTGGCATACTTTTTTGACCTCCTGCTATAACCACAAAGCCATGCATCATGAAAAAGATAAACGGTAAAAAAGTAGCCATCCTTACAGAAGATGGCTTCGAAGAAAAGGAACTCACTGTTCCCAAAAAAGCGCTGGAAGATGCCGGCGCACTCGTATACATCATTTCCCCGAGGAAAAAGAAAGTAACTGCCTGGAACCATGATCACTGGAGTATCGATATCCCGGTAGATATCTGCCTGGATGAGGCCCATCCCGATCACTATGATGCGCTGGTGCTGCCGGGCGGCGTTATGAACCCCGACAAGTTACGGCTCAACAAAAAAGCAGTGGCGTTTGCAGAAAGGTTTATAGATGCACAGAAGCCGGTGGCCGCCATCTGTCACGGTCCCCAACTCCTGATTGAAACAGGTAAGCTCCCCGGTGTACGCATGACCTCATATCCATCGCTGCGTACGGATCTCCTGAATGCAGGCGCACACTGGGAAGACAAGGAAATGGTATATGACCATCGCCTCATTACCAGCCGCAGCCCGGCAGACCTGGATGCTTTCAACAAACAATTACTGAAAGTGCTGGCAGAGGATCATACATCATCCGATACCGGTGGCGACGGGCTGAAATACCGGTACAGCCAGGCAATGCAATAAAATAATTATGAGCTTAACGCTATACAGGAAGAAAAGAACCTTCCACAGCACTACGGAACCGGAAGGAGGAAAGAATACCGGTACAGGCCTGCATTTTGTGGTGCAGAAACATGATGCTTCTCACCTGCATTATGATTTTCGTCTTGAGATGGACGGCGTACTCAAAAGCTGGGCCGTACCCAAAGGCCCCTCACTCGACCCATCGGTAAAAAGGCTTGCCATGATGGTGGAGGATCACCCTTATGATTACCGGGAATTTGAAGACACCATTCCCGAAGGAAATTACGGCGCAGGCACGGTGATCGTATGGGATGAAGGCACGTATGAACCCGCAGAAGAAGATACCTCCGGGAAAAAGACGCAGGAAAAAACATTGCTGGCAGCATTAAAGAAGAACAGGCTCAGGTTCATACTGCACGGCAAAAAACTGAAAGGTGAATTTGCACTCGTGAAAACACATACAGGCGCCGAAAATGCCTGGCTGCTCATGAAAATAAAAGACAGGTATGCCTCTGAAAAAGATATTACCCTCAGGGAGCGTTCCGTGCTTTCCGGCAAAACCATAGAGCAGGTGCAGCGGAATGCAGACAAAGTATGGAAAGGAGGAAAAGCAGTAGCTAATAAAAAAACAGCTGTGCAGCCCCGGAAAAAAAATGTTGAGAGAAAGAAGGATAAGAAAGCTGCCGGGAGTAGAAAAACAAAAAAAGAAGATGAGGCTGTCAGTGAGATATTAGCGGATTGCCCTGAAGCAGGTTTCCCCAAACGCTTCAAACCCATGCTTGCCACAAGAGTGGCAGAGCCGTTTGACGGCAAGGACTGGCTGTACGAGATCAAATGGGATGGCTATCGTGCAGTAGCTTACCTGCACAATGGAAAAGTGCAGGTATACTCCCGTAACCTGATCTCTTTCAACAGCAAATTTGCCCAGGTAACGGATGCACTCGCCGGATGGAATGAACCATGCGTGATAGACGGGGAGATCATTGCACTGGATGAGAACGGGCAACCCAGTTTCCAGATGCTGCAGAACCACCAGCGGCAGCAGGATAAACAGTTTGCCTACTATGTATTCGATATTATCTGGTATAACGGGAAAGACCTCACTTCCCTGGGCCTGCTGAAACGGAAAACCATACTGGAATCCATCCTTCCCCCTGATCACCCGGTGATCCGTTACAGCAGCCATGTGGAAGAAAAGGGCAAGGAGTTCTTCCATGTATCCGTAAAGCATGGGCTGGAAGGGATCATGGCAAAGAAATGCGACAGTGTATACATAAAAGGCCACCGCAGCACTGAATGGCTGAAGATCAAGAACGATCGCCGGATGGAAGCCATTATCTGCGGCTTTACCAAACCGCGCAACAGCCGTAATTATTTTGGTGCGGTAATTTTAGGAAAGTATATCGGTAATGAACTGGTATATATCGGCCACAGCGGTTCGGGATTTACGGAGAAGGGATTGCAGGAAATGTATAATAAGTTCAAACCCCTGGTGCGTAAACGGTCTCCTTTTGCAAAGGAACCCAAAACCAATATGCCGGTAACCTGGCTCAAACCGGAACTGGTATGCGAAGTGAAGTTTACAGAATGGACCAGCGATCACATATTACGACATCCTATTTTTCTCGGCTTGCGTGAAGACAAAAAAGCCGCTGACGAAAAAAATGAAAAAGTGGTAAAAGCACCCGTTGATAAAAAGAAAACAGCACAGGCAAAAAAAAACGCTCCTGTAAAAAGGAAACTTTCATCCGGAAAAGCATCGCCGCCAATACAGATAGATCCCGAAGCGGGGGAGCAGGTCATTAAAGTAAAACACCATGACCTGAAACTTACCAACCTGGATAAACGCTATTGGCCGAAAGAAAAAATTACCAAGCGCAACCTGCTGCAATATTATGCTGATATATCATCATATATCATGCCCTATATGAAAGACAGGCCCCAGTCGCTCAACAGGCATCCCAACGGTATTGCCCAGCCCGGTTTCTTCCATAAGAATATGCCCGAAACAGCGCCCGACTGGATCGATATTTATCCCTACAAAAGCGATAGCGATAACAAAACAACGCATTACCTCGTATGCAGGGATGAGGCAAGTTTACTGTACATGGCATCGCTGGGGTGTATTGAAATGAATCCCTGGCATAGCCGTGTACCCGACACTGATTACCCCGACTGGTGCGTGATAGACCTCGACCCGGACACCAATTCCTTTAACCAGGTGATTGAAACAGCACAAATGGTGAGGCAGGTACTGGGATCCGCGGGTGCTGAGGGTTATTGCAAAACATCGGGCTCTACGGGATTGCATATCTATATACCTCTTGGCGCAAAATATACATACGACCAGTCGAGGATGCTGGCCCAGCTGGTAGTACAACGGGTACATGCGGAACTGCCGAAGTTTACGAGCCTGGAACGCAGCCCATCCAAACGCAAAGGAAAAATATACCTCGATTACCTGCAGAACAAAACCACGCAAACCATAGCCGCACCCTATTCATTACGCCCCAAACCCGGTGCGCCCGTTTCCACACCCCTGCACTGGGATGAAGTGGTAAAAGGACTGAAAATAAAAGACCACAACATCCACAACATTTTTGACCGGCTGAAGAGTATGGGTGATATTTTTCAACCGGTACTGGGCAAAGGAGTTGATATGAACAGGATACTGGGAAAGTGGGGAAGTGATGTTTGATATATATCAGTGCCGTTTAAAATATTGCACTTCACGTTCATGTTTCTTAGCTGCTTCCAGCGTCTCAAAAGTGCCCAGGTTCCTGCGCTTATTGGTCCTGGGATCTTTTTTCCGGGAGTATAACCGGTATTGTCCCGATGCTAATTTTCGTATCATCACAAATGCATTTTAAGATGATCAGGATGCTTTTTTCTTTTTCGTTCCCAGGCTTGCCTTCAGCTGTTCCATCAGGTCGGTTCCCTGCCTGTGAACCACTTTCAATGGGGATGCTTTTGGTGTGATGCCTTTGGCTTTGGCTTTGATGATCTTCATCAGTTCAGCAGAGTAGGTGTCTTTATAGGCAGAAATATCGAAAGGGGCCGTCATGCTTTTGATCAGTTCCGCGGCCATTTTCATCTCTGCCGGTTTGGGGGCATTCCCTGCAGGCGTTTTAACGGCAGCATGATCGCGTATCTCCTGTTCAAAACGGATGCGGTTGATCAGCAGTACATCTTCATAGGGTTTGATCACTACCAGCGCTTCCTTATTGCGCAATACAAAAGAGCCTACACCGCAGGTCTTTGTTTTTTCCAGTACGTCTTTCAGCAGCCTGTATGGCCTGGCAGCGTTCTTATCGGGCTCGGCATAATAGGGCGCTTCAAAATAAATGCTGTCTATCTCATCAATGCTGGCAAACTGGAATATTTCGATGGTCTTGTTCTTCTCGGGACTGGCTTTTTCAAAATCGGCATCTGACAGGATCACGTACTTGCCATTGTAATCATAGCCTTTCACAATATTTTCCCAGGGCACTTCTTTGCCGGTGCGTTCATTCACACGCATAAAGCGTATATGTGAGTGGTCTTTCTTGTCGAGCATGTCCAGGTCCAGGCTGCTGTCTTCCACGGCACTGTACAATTTCACCGGTATTGTCACCAGCCCAAACCCAATGCTCCCTGTCCATAATGA
>DASVLZ010000415.1:0-2742 GCA_036384615.1 Sediminibacterium sp. | reverse complement strand
ATATACGCCGCTGATAAAATAACAATGCGCGGCATATTCCCTGCCGAGGTGCATGCTGGCTACCTGGTTTGCCAGCACGAGTGCGGTGGAATCCCTTTTTTCCGCAAACAGGTTGGCTGCCGCCAGCAGGGCGTCGGGCGCCGGGTAAATACGTATGGCATACCGCAGGGAATGCAGTGCGCCGGCTGTATCGCGGCTTTCCTGCTGCAGCAGTGATTTCCGGTACCAGAAGCCGTAATTGAGGCTGTCGCGGCGGATCAGCGAATCCATCTGCGCCAGCGCTCCCGGGTATTCTTCGAGACTGTCGAGCGCATCTACCAGCTGCAGGCGAAGACCTGCACTATCAGGGTGAGCCTCTGTTTGCCTGTATAATTTTTCTGCAGAGGAGGGAATGGCAGATGTTTCTTCGGAGCTATGGTTGCGGCAGGCGGCAACCAGGCATATTGCCAGCAGCAGCAGGATGCATTTATTCATACGGCAAAAATAATCAGGCAGGAGCAGAGCTCATATTTTTTTGATCGGGCACTGCGGATAGTGGCTTACTTTTGCGGCATGTTAACAGTTATGAAACGATTGATCATAGTGGGTTGTGCGATCCTGCTGGCATGCACAGGTGCTGTATTTGCCCAGCCTGCCGCAACCGCAGATTCCATCCATTTTACAGGAGAAAAACATTTCAGGAATATCCGGCAGCTTACATTCGGCGGCGATAATGCCGAGGCTTACTGGAGCTACGATGGTAAATACATCATTTTCCAGAGAACGAATGCCAAAGAAGGCCTGCTATGCGACCAGATATTCATAGGCAAAGTACCCGCACCGGGGGAAACCTTCACTTATAAAATGGTAAGCTCCGGTAAGGGACGTACCACCTGCGCATTCTTTCTGCCCGATGGCAAACATTTTATCTATGCTTCCACGCATCTTGGCGCAGACTCCTGCCCGCCGGTTCCCGACCGTGCGAAATACGGCAACAAATACATCTGGCCCCTGTACGATACCTACGATATTTTCATGGCCGACCTCGATGGTAAGATCGTAAAACAGCTCACCACTGCCAAAGGATATGATGCGGAAGCGACCCTTTCTCCCGATGGCAAAAAAATGATCTATTGCAGCGATAAGGACGGAGACCTTGACCTGTACGTAATGGACCTGGCCACCGGCAGGGAAAAACGCGTTACCAATACCCTTGGATATGATGGCGGGGCATGGTTCAGCCGCGATGGTAAAAAGATCGTATGGCGTGCCAGCCGCCCGGAAACAGAGGCGGAGATAAAAGAATACAAAGAACTGCTGGCAGAAGGTATGGTAGCCCCCACCCATATGGAGGTATGGGTAGCAGATGCCGATGGATCCAATGCGAAACAGATCACCAACCTTGCGCAGGCCAACTGGGCGCCTAATTTTACACCCGATAACAGGCATATTATTTTCTGCAGCAACCACGAATACAAAAGAGGCTTCCCCTTCAACATGTACCTGACCGACCTGAACGGCAATGGCCTCGAAAAGATCAGCCGCGATAAAGGCTTTGATGCCTTTCCCATGTTCAGTCCCGATGGAAAAAAGATCATCTTTTCTTCCAACAGGAACAATGGTGGCACAAGGGACACCAATTTGTTTATAGCGGATTGGGTGGAATAGAGGTAATTGCAGATTGCAGAAGGCAGATTGCAGATTATGGATTGTGGATTGCAAATTGTAGTTTTGTCAATAAATCTGCAATCTGCCTTCTGCAATCTGCAATCCTAAATTGGTTAATTATGCAAACCGGTTTCCTTCATTTACACAATGTTCTGCGCTGGGTGATCCTGGTGCTGTTACTGGTATCCATTGTAAAGGCGTACAGCGGGTGGCAGAAAAAGAAAACATTTTCGCCCGGCGATAAAAAAGTGTGGCTGTTTACGATGATCAGCGCACATATTACCCTTGTACTGGGATTGTACCAGGTACTCGCGGGCCGTTTCGGCATTCTTACCACGCAGATTCCCGAAGGGACCAGCGTTATGAAAGACAAGTTCTACCGTTTCTTCTGGATAGAACACCCGGTGGGTATGATCATTGCCATAGCACTGATCACCATGGCCCATGGCATGGCCAGGAAAGCAGTGCCGGATGAAGTGAAATATAAAAAGGCTTTCTACTTTTTCCTGGTGGCCCTTATCATCATACTCGCTACCATACCCTGGCCTTTCAGGGAGATCGTTGGCAGGCCATGGTTCCCGGGGGCATAAGGGATTTCCAGACACCATATTGCCCGGAATGATTATTTTACGTTACTGAATAACGTAAAAAGCCACGTATGAAAACCCCTGTTACCGGAAAAAATCCTTTCCGTATCATCCTGCTGGCAGGCTTTATAGCAGGCACGCTGGATATACTGGCCGCTTTCACGCAGTATTATATCAAAACAGGTAAAAGCCCGCTGGTGATACTGCAATACATTGCCAGTGCAGCTGTTGGAAAAGAAAAAGCCTATGGAGGCGGGGCAGGCATGTACCTGCTGGGGCTGCTGTTCCACTACATTATCGCTTATGGGCTTACCATTTTCTTTTTCTGGATATACCCTTACTGGCGTGTGCTGGCGCGTAACCGCCTGGCTACCGCCGTGCTGTATGGCGTGTTTGCATGGACGATTACAGCGCTGGTGATCGTACCTTTAAGCTATATAGGAAAATTTCCATCGGATCCTGCGCAGGCTGCCATCGCCATATTGATACTGATTTGCATGATCGGCCT
>DASVLZ010000414.1:0-5704 GCA_036384615.1 Sediminibacterium sp. | reverse complement strand
CGTATTGCTCGTGGCTGAAAACGGGAAGGCCATTTACGAAAAAGCCGTAGGCTACAGCGATTTTGCCGGCAATAAAGAACTGAAAGAGACCGATATTTTTGAGCTGGCCTCGCTCTCAAAACAATTTACCGCCATGATCATTATGATGCTGAAGGAGCAGGGGAAACTGGGGTATGACGACCTGCTTGAAAAATACATCGATATTCCATACAAAGGCATCAGCATCCGCAACCTGCTTACGCATACCAGCGGCCTGCCCGATTACCAGGAAGTGATGGACAAACACTGGGATAAAAGCAAAGTAGCCGGCAACGCCGACTGTATTGCATACCTGAACACCTACGCCCCGCCAAAAAGGTTTGAACCGGGCACCAGGTATGAATACAGCAATACCGGCTACCTGATGCTGGCGAGCGTGGCCGAAAAAGTAAGCGGCGAGGATTTTATTGCGCTCTGCAACAAATGGATCTTTTCGAAACTGGGAATGAACAGCACCGCCATAAGAACACCTGCCGAAAGAGCCGCAGTCAACAATTTTGCCATCGGCCATTATTTTATCAAAGAAAGGAACCGGTATGTGCGGGCCGATTCTTTCCCCTCATCCAACTATGCCATCTGGCTTGGCAACCGCAAAGGGCCCGGCCGCATCAGCTCCACCGCCGCCGACCTGCTGAAATGGGACAGGGCCTTATATACCAACCGGCTGGTACACCAGTCAACGCTGGCAGAGGCCTTCAGGCCCATGGTGCTGCGCGATGGTACTGTTTCTAACTATGGCTTCGGGTGGCAGATCGGCACTGACCCCATTCTGGGAAGGGTGGTTTCGCATTCTGGCGATAACCCCGGCTATCAAACCAGGATCATCCGGTATATAGACCAGCACAAAACCATCATCCTGCTGCACAACAACCCTTATTCCGGGTTCACCGATTTCCGCGATATCCTGGAGGCTGCCAGTGCTTATTTTAAAAAAAATGGAACTTAACCGCAATTCGTTACAGCTGCAAAAGCTACCACCCTATTGACTGATTTCCCCGGAACTGTCTGCTGCATCCTGCAATGTTTTAATATCCAGCTTCACCATTTTCATCATTGCCTGCATCACCCGGCTCGCTTTGGCAGTATCAGGCCCTGCCAGCAGTTCGGGCAGCATTACCGGCGTAACCTGCCAGAACAGGCCAAAACGGTCTCTCAGCCAGCCACAGGCTATCTCGTTGCCGCCGCCTTCCAGCAGCCGGCTCCAATAATAGTCTACCTCTTCCTGGCTTTCGCAGTTGATCGTTAGTGAGATGGCATCTGTGAGCGGGTGACCGGGGCCGCCGTTCATAAAGGTTATTTCCTGCCCTTCCAGTTGTATGGAAGCAACCAGCAAGGCGCCTTCCGGGCCTGGCGCGCCTGCCGGGTTGCGGGCAAAACGTACCAGTTTGGAATCTTTAAATACATCGAGGTAGAAGTTCATCGCCTCTTCGGCGTTATTGTCGAACCAGATAAATGGAGTGATCTTTTGCATAAAAAAGGTTATAGTACAGTAATAGTGGCAGCAAAGCCCGTGCCTGTTACAAGATAGTGTTTTTCCTGTATGCAACCGATTGCAACTAAATAGCTATTTTAGAAGTGTTATCTGTTTCAGTGATCAAACCTTCCCTGTATGTTTTTTGTTCTTTATGATAGCCTTTCCTTCCGCAAAAAAATTTCTCTTACATTACTGCGCAACACCGCCATCAAAGTATATACGGTGGTATTCCTGTTAGTGTGCACAGGCAGCCTGCTTACCGGCATCAGGACATCCGCCCAAACTACCAGGCTGGTAAACCCCATTCTCAGCGGGTTCTACCCCGATCCAAGCATTGTACAGGCGGGAAAAGATTATTACCTCATCAACTCCACCTTCTCCTACTTCCCGGGCATACCCGTATTTCACAGCCGCGACCTGAAAAACTGGAAGCAGATCGGCAACGTCATCAGCCGCACCTCACAGATGGATTTTATGGGAGAACGTATGACAAGGGGTCTCTTCGCTCCTTCGATCAGTTATTCCAATGGAAATTTTTATGTTACCTGTACCGATATTGACCACGACGGCAATTTTGTTGTCACCGCAAGGAACCCCGCCGGCCCCTGGAGCAATCCTGTGCGCATTCCGCAGGTAAGAGGCATCGACCCATCACTGTTCTTTGACGATAACGGCAAAGCATATATCGTATACAACAGCGATGCTCCCGGCAACAAACCGCTGTACCCGGGGCACAGAACCATACGCATGTACGAATTTGACCCCGTTACCCTCAAAGTCCTGGGCGAAGAAATACAACTGGTGAACGGTGGTGTAGACATCAGTAAGAAACCTGTTTGGATAGAAGGGCCACATATCATCCACCGGTCAGGATGGTATTACCTGTACGCCGCCGAAGGAGGAACATCCGTTAACCATTCACAGGTGGTGTTTCGCAGCAGGTCTGTTGGCGGTCCTTATATTCCCTATGAGTATAACCCGATACTCACGCAAAGAGATCTTCCCGGAGACCGTAAAAACCCTGTCACCTCAACTGGCCATGCACAGTTTGTGCAGGGCCCCGATGGGAAAACCTATGCTGTTTTCCTGGCAGTAAGGCCTTACGAGGGCGATTACTACAATACTGGCCGCGAAACCTTTATAGCACCGGTGGAATGGATAGATGAATGGCCTGTGATCAACCCCGGCAATAAGGAAGTGCTGTACCAGTACCCCGTTACCTACAAAGAACAAAAGCAGAAAGGCGCGTTGCCGCAATCGGGCAATTTTGCTTACACACTTCATTTCAGCAAAACACTGGACCCCTCTCTTTTATTTATGCGCAAGCCCGATAGCTCCGCTTTCTCGCTTTCAGAAAAAAAAGGGCTGACACTTGTCCTCAAACCGGAAACCATTATGGAGTATGGAAGTCCTTCCTTCATCGGCAAACGGCAGCAGCACCTGTACAGCACGGTGGAAACAGTTTTGACATTTACCCCTTCATCTGCAAATGAAAAAGCCGGGCTCACTATTTTCCAGAGCGAATCGCATTTCTATTTCCTCGCAAAATCGCTTGACCAGGCAACCCCTGTTATTCAATTATACAAAGGCAAACCCGGCGAAAAAACAATGGAGCTTATCAGCCAGGAGCCCCTGCCTGGTTTACAGGAACCACTGTTCCTGAAAATAGCATCCGAAGGCGATACCTATAACTTCTATTACTCACCAGACGGCAAACAATGGACCCTCTTCAAAGGAAAACTCGATGCCAGGTACCTCAGCACAAAAACCGCGGGCGGTTTTGTAGGATGTATTTACGGTATGTATGCCACCGCCTCAGGGCTGCCATCATCTAACAGCGCTTCATTCGCGTACCTGAAATACGCCGGCAATGATCCCATGTACAGGTGACGGCGCCTCCATGCTGTAAAAATGATATATCCCCCTTATTTTTGAAGATGAGTACAGGAGCCCGCCGAACTCACCAGTCCAATATGCGTTGCAAGCTGATCTTATGGTGCCTGTTATGTTTACCGGTGCCGGCTTTGTTTGCACAGGATACACTTGTGATAGGGCAGGGCGATGAACAGGTGCTCCTGGGCAGGTACCTGGGGTTACTCGAAGACCCCGCCGGGCAACTGGGCATTCACCGGGTTATGGCCGGCGCAGCCAGCCTGCCTTTTGTTGCAGCACAGGAAGATGTACCTGTGCTTGCCGGCAGGGAAACCTATGTCTGGGCCCGCTTCTTTATCCGGAACAATACAGGTAAAGACCTGTGGCTGGGTATCGGCAACGCGGTTACCGACACTGTTCTTTTTTACCAGGTATTCCATGATTCAGTGGTTGCAGCTAAAATGTCGGGCGATAAAGTGCCGTTTGCCCAACGCGACCTGGCATCCAACAAACTCTTCTTCCGCATACTGAACCGGCCGGAAACGCAAACCATTTACCTCCGCCTGAACATACGGCTGCCGAGGCAGTTTCCCCTATACGTGTGCAACAGCAATGCCTTCATTGAAACGCAGGGGCGGGGCTTCTTCATCAACGGCATCTTTTACGGGCTGCTGGTGGTGATAGTGCTGTACAACCTCTTCGTATGGTTCATGATCAGGGATGTTGCCTATATCCATTATATCTTTTATATCCTTTTTACAGGACTGGTGCTGATGCATTTCGATGGCATCACATATGCCTACCTATGGCCTTCGCATCCCTGGCTGAATGACCAGCCGGCCCTCCTGTCTTCCATTCCCATGTTCTTTGCACTGGCATTCGCGGCCAATTTCCTGGGGCTGCGCAATACCTTTCCCCTGTTATTAAAGGGTCTGTGGCTATTGGGAGGCTGGCTGCTGCTGGCCTGCATTATGAGCCTCTCCGGTTTTAAGTTTGCAGCCCTCTCCGTTAGCCAGTTATGCTCTTTTGTGGCCGCCATCTATTTTATGATAACAGGTGCGCTCGTATACCGGACCGGTTATATACCCGCACGGTATTTCCTTGCCAGCTGGACGGTACTGATCGCAGGCCTGCTGGTCTTCCTTGCCAAAGACATGGGCTGGGTACGCTACAATACTTTTACCGCCAACGCACTCAAACTTGGCGTGGCTGCCGAAGCAGTCCTGATCGCCTTTGCCCTGGCCGACAAGATCAATTTTTACAAACGGGAACACCACCGCGCATTGAATGAGAAAAAACACCTGCAGGCCGAATTAGCCGGTTTTACGGAACACCTGAAACAGAAAAATACACTGATCGAAAAGTTCCGGCAGGATATGGCAGCGCTGGAACAGCAGCTGAACGGCAATACAGAGGCAGCCAGGGAACGGCAGGCCGATATTGAAAAGCTGCTGCAAT
The DNA here is from genome assembly GCA_036384615.1 of Sediminibacterium sp. Classification (GTDB taxonomy): domain Bacteria; phylum Bacteroidota; class Bacteroidia; order Chitinophagales; family Chitinophagaceae; genus Sediminibacterium. The sequence continues at coordinate 861 of DASVLZ010000414.1, read as the reverse complement.
CGATCATTCTCACCGAAGACGACTGGATCGCATTCCGTAAACTGTTCGATAAAGTGTATGCGGGATACATCTTCCGCCTCAAAGAAAAATACCCGCAGCTCACCGATTCCGACCTTCGCCTGATCACGCTGATGAAGCTCCAGCTCAACTACCGGGAAATGTCGAACATGCTCGGCGTTACCACCGAAGCCGTAAGAAAATCCAAACAACGCCTCCGCAAAAAACTCGGCCTCACCGAAGAGGAACTGGTGGAAGAACTGATCGCCTTCATGTAACTGTACGGTTTGTCCCGGAATTGTCCCGCTTTTCTGTGCGTTTCTGCTGTTACAGGCGGCCTGCCGCTGTTTGTCCCATAACTGTCCTGCCGGTTTTTCCTGATCTTCTCCTCTGTTTTCCAACTTAGCTGCATGAAAAAAAATCCGGTCTGGAAGATAGTCCGATCAGACTATTACATTCCCACCCTCATCCTGTTCCTGTTCCTGCTGTATGTGGCGGCGCTTGTTTTCTACTACAGCAGGCAGGTAACGCTGAGCGGTGAAGCAAATACGGTCGGTCATCCATCCATATCCCAATCCGGTACACCATGACTCCACTGCTACGCACACTGTTTGCCTTACTTGCCATCGTATCCCTGTCATTCCCGCCGGCTTATGCACAGCCCGGGAATGCCCTGCATTTCAGGGGCAATATCACGGACCGGGATTATGCATCTGTTACCAATACCGGCAATGCACTCGACATTTCGGGGGCGCTTACCATGGAAGCATGGATACGTCCCGAACTGAAAACGGGTGCAGATGAAGCCAATAAATGGAGCACGATCCTCATGAAAGGCAATTATGGTTATGGTATGGTGATCGG
>DASVLZ010000413.1:0-5116 GCA_036384615.1 Sediminibacterium sp. | reverse complement strand
CCTGGGCGCCGGGATACTACGGGAGGTATATATACCGGTGCGGGATGGTAATAACGGCGGTAATGGATGCGGTTATCGCGCCAGATATCATCATCCACATTCCTGTATACAATATATGCGGGCTGGTTGTATACTACAATGGATGGCGGTAATATGGTAGCGTTTATCCATACACCATTGCGCGGGTACCAGTACCTGTGCAATACAGGACTGTAATACACATTTGCAGAAGGATAATAATAATACCCTCCGCGCTTCCATTTCACAGGTTTTACAGGGTGGTGTTTTGCATGCCGTGGCTGTGCCTGAACCTGGCCTGATAGTATTGCTGTGGCAAAAAACAGCATGACTATCCCTATTATCTTTTTCATAATCATTGGATTTTCTTGCTGCCTCATCAAAGGCGAACATCATGCCAGAAATGGCTGAAAATGCGTCAATTTTCTGTAACATTTGTTGATAATTGCAGGTTTCGTTTAATATTGCAACGGATTTCAGGCGATATGGCAAAAAATTTATTGATAGTAGAATCACCGGCAAAAGCCAAAACCATTGAGAAGATACTCGGAAAAGATTTCGAGGTACGGAGCAGCTATGGCCATATCCGCGACCTCGAGAAGGATGATATGGGCATCGATATTAATAACCAGTACCAGCCGCGCTATAAAGTGCCTGACGACAAAGAGCGTGTGGTAAAGGAGCTGAAACAGATGGCCCGGAAAGCAGAGGAAGTATGGCTGGCATCGGATGAGGACCGCGAAGGGGAGAGCATCAGCTGGCACCTGGCCGAGGTACTCGGGCTCGATCCGAAAAAGACCAAGCGGATCGTTTTCCATGAGATCACCGCGCCTGCCATCAAAAAAGCAGTAGAAAATCCCCGCCGCATTAATATGGACCTGGTAAATGCACAGCAGGCAAGACGTGTGCTCGACAGGCTGGTGGGGTTTGAGTTGAGTCCCGTATTATGGCGCAAGATCGGCATGCAGCGAAGCCTTAGCGCCGGCCGCGTGCAGAGTGTTGCCGTAAGGCTGATCGTGGAGCGGGAAAGGGAGATCAACAATTTTGTGCCTGAAAGCGCTTATAAGATCGATGCTTTTCTTACGGCGCCTGATATCCATAAAAAACAGATCGGTTTCAAGGCAGAAGGCCCTGCGAAAATGTCTACGCTGAAAGACGCGCAGGCATTCCTGGAAAGCTGCCGCAATGCCATATATAAAGTATCGGATGTTCAGGTAAAGCCCGCTAAAAGAACGCCAGCAGCGCCTTTTACCACGTCCACGCTGCAGCAGGAAGCATCCCGCAAAATGGGCTACAGCGTAAGCCGCACCATGCTCCTTGCACAGAAACTGTACGAAAGCGGTAAGATCACCTATATGCGTACCGATAGTGTGAACCTGAGCGATACGGCTATGACGGATATTCATAAACAGGTGGGCACTGCATATGGCGAGGAATATTACCAGCCCCGCAAATACAAAAACAAGAACGAAAGCGCACAGGAAGCCCACGAAGCCATCAGGCCCACGTATATGAGCCAGGTTACCATCGATGACCCTGATGCAAAAAAACTGTATGAGCTGATCTGGAAACGCACCATCGCTTCGCAGATGAGCGATGCCGAATTTGAGAAGACCACTGCAAAGATCGATATCAGCACCAACCACGAAACCCTCACCGCCATAGGTGAAGTGATGAAATTTGATGGCTTTCTGAAAGTATATATGGAAGGAAGGGATGATGACGATGAAGAGAACAGCGAAGACATATTACCGCCGCTTTCTGCAGGACAGGAACTCGGCTTCAGGGAGATGACGGCAACGGAAAAATTCAGCCGACCTGCACCGAGGTACACGGAAGCATCGCTGGTAAAAAAACTGGAAGAGCTGGGCATTGGCCGTCCCTCTACATATGCGCCTACCATCTCCACCATTATCAAGCGGAATTATGTGGAGAAACGCGATAAGGAAGGTGTGAAAAGGGAAGTGAACCTGCTGAGGCTGGATAACAACAATACAGTACACAAGGAAATTTTCCAGGAAAATACCGGGGCTGAGAAAAGCAAACTGTTCCCTACAGACCTGGGACTGGTAGTAACCGATTTCCTGAAACAATATTTTGAACGTGTGATGGATTTCAGCTTCACCGCCAGGATCGAGGAGGAATTTGACGAGATAGCAGACGGCAAGCTGAAATGGAACAAGATGATCGATGGCTTTTACAAGCCATTCCATGAAACCATTGAACACACACTCGAAAATGCGGAGCGCGCCAAAGGAGAAAGGGAACTGGGCATGGACCCGGAAACGGGCAAACGCGTGATAGCACGTATGGGCCGTTATGGTCCCATGGTGCAGATCGGCGATACCGCGGATGAAGAAGAAAAGCCGCGTTTTGCAAAACTCAATCCTTCACAGAGTATCGAGACCATTACGCTGGAAGAAGCTATGCAATTATTTGCGCTGCCCCGTATGCTTGGTGAATACGAAGGACAGGAAGTAGCTGTGAATGTGGGCAGATTTGGCCCCTATGTAAAGTTCGGTGAACAGTTCATTTCCATACCCCGCGGCGAAGACCTGCACGAGATGGAACTGGAACGCGCCATTGAGCTGATCAATGAAAAACAACAGGCAGATGCGCCCATTGCCATGTACCAGAACCTGCCTGTTACCAAGGGCAAAGGAAGGTTCGGGCCTTTTATCAAGTGGAATGATATGTTCATCAACATTCCCCGCGCATACAATTTTGATGCGCTCAGCCAGAAGGATATCAATGAGCTGATCGAGAAAAAGATCGATAAGGAAGCCAACCGTTATATTATGCAATGGCCGGCAGAGAAAATATCTGTCGAGAACGGAAGATGGGGGCCTTTTATCCGCTTCAACAAAAAAATGCTCAAACTCGGCCGCAAGGCAGACAACTCCAAATACACCGCCGAAGAACTGGCCGGTATTGACCTGGAAGAGGTTAAAAAAATGATCGAGGAACAGGTACCCAATGCCTTTGCCAAAAAACTAAAAGCCGCCGCCAAAAAAACGGCAACCCCCAAGAAAGCAGCAGCTAAAAAAACAGCAGCCAGGAAAACCGTAAAGAAGGCAACGAAAAAGAAATGAGAGGAGGACTATGGTCCATAGCCGATGAATCATGAACTATAGCTCATAGTCCATAAACACTATTGATGATGGTTACTATGGACCATGGACTATTGACTATCCCCTTCCCATCTGCCTTAAGAACCGCAAATGTGCGCCTACGGCTTTGCGCATGGTGGGGTATTCCACGTACTGCAGCTCGTGCTCAAGGCAAACCGATTTTACGATCTTGCTGATGGCGGGGTAATGCACATGCGATATTTTGGGGAAGAGATGGTGTTCTATCTGGAAATTCAGTCCGCCTACCAGCCAGCTCACCAGTTTATTGCGTGTGGCAAAATTGGCTGTGGTCTTGATCTGGTGTGCGGCAAATTCATCAGGCAGTTTATTCGAATCCATATCGGCCACGGGAAACTCGGTATGCTCCACGGTATGGGCCAGCTGGAAAACGATACTTAATACAGAGCCCGCCACCACGCTCATGGTCAGGAATCCGATCAGCCAGTCGAGCCAGCCAACGGCCATAATGGGTATGACAATGAATACCATGGCATGGTATACTTTCACGCTCCAGAATTCGAAATGGTCTTTCAGGTGCATTTTCTTCAGGGGCACATTGCCAATGCGGCGGGAGAAATACTTGTTGTAATCCGCAAAAAATATCCAGAACACATACAGCAGCATATACAATACCCAGAAATAGAAATGCTGGAAACGATGCACTTTATAATGTTTTTGCGTGGGCGCCATACGCATCATAAAGCCGATCTCGATATCATCATCCACACCGTCCACATTGGTAAAGCTGTGGTGGATCATATTATGTTTCATATTCCACATAAAATGATTGGCGCCCAGCAGGCTGATGGATGATGCCGCCATCTTATTCACCCATTTGTATTTGCTGAAACTGCCATGGCTGCCGTCATGCATCACATTAAAACCGATGCCCGCCACCAGTCCGCCCAGTACCATGCATTCCATAAGGGCCAGGTACCATACGGGTGTCCAGAAGATCAGGTGCACATATACAAATACCAGCGCAATCACCATGCAGATGGCTTTTGTAAATAGCCTCGGCGTGCCGGTGGTGTTAATGCCTTTCTGCTCGAAATATTCATGCACCTTTTTTTTGAGGTCGGTATGCAGTGAGCGGCTTACAGAAGGGAATTTGGGTATGATTATTTGAGACATGGGCAATAGGGTTGGCCGCAAAAATAACCGTTTCGGCTTTATGACGGCTGTTAAAGATAACCGATCACCGGGTTTACACGAAATATCGCCTGCAGATGCTGCCGGTTTACCCGGTTAGCAGGGCAGGTCTGCCAGTGCAAACAGTCGGCATATCCGCTGTTTTTCTTCCGCGCAACGTATAGTATAGTTGTTTTATTATTTGATAACAATACCATATTTCCACACCTGCTGAATAACTTACCTGTTAACAGTACATGAATTTTATTTTAGTTTGATATGTAATTGGCCTATTCCATGCAGGAAACCAAAGAACTCAACGCATTATTCACCCTGATAGACGATCCCGATGAGGAGGTCTATTCCACCGTTTCAGAAAAGATACTGGGATACGGCAGCAATATCATTCCCAACCTGGAGCATCTCTGGGAAACCACGCTCAGTGAGGATGTGCAGGAAAGGATCGAAATGATCATCCACAACCTGCATTTCACTGACCTGAGCAATGATTTTGCCGAGTGGAGCGAGAGCGCCTACCACGACCTGTTATTCGGGGCACTGCTGGTATGCAAGTTCCAGTATCCTGACCTGCATACCACACCTGTATTGCAGGAGATTGAAAAGATACGACGCAATATCTGGCTGGAGCTGAACAGCTTTCTTACTCCGCTGGAGCAGGCCAATGTGCTGTCCAATATCATTTTCCGTTATTACAAGCTGAAAGGGGCCGAACTCAACTACGACCAGCCCGATGAGTTCTTTATCCATAAAGTGCTGGAATGCAAAAAGGGCAATGCCGTGAGCAATGGTATCATTTACCAGGTAATGTGCGACCT
>DASVLZ010000412.1:0-2348 GCA_036384615.1 Sediminibacterium sp. | reverse complement strand
GGGCATATATGATATTGCCTGTTTTAAAAAGTGTTTTCCCTTTCAGGAAGTTAAAGCCGAGGATCAGCAGTGTGATCGCGATTGCCGTGAGTGCGCCTACCTTGGTTTCGTTTGATATTTTCATAAGCCGCAAAGCTAATTAATAGTCTGGAGTTTGGGGTCTGGAGTCTGAGGTTTGAGATCCGGGCCTGTTATTGTTATCCTGCCTGCGATCCGGACAGCTGTTTTTCGAGCGATACCCGGTATCTTTTCAGCGATTGTACCAGCACATTGCATATTTCCTGCTGCCCTGTATCGCTGTTGAGGTAATCTTCTTCATCGGGGTTGGATATAAAGCCTGTTTCCACCAGCACCGCCGGCATGGCTACCGCCTGCAGCACCCATATTCCTTTCTGCCGCTGCTTGGCTTCGCGACTGATGCGTCCTACTTTTTTGAATTCGTCTTCAATGGTCATGGCCAGGCTGGCGCTGCGCGCAAAATAGCTCTGGGTCTTCATATTGATGATCATCATCTTCGCGGGATCGGTGGGGTTAAAATCTTTCAGCTCTTTTGCCGAAACACTGTCGAGGTAAAGATCCTCATTAGCGCTCAGCGCAGCTTTGGCCGCTTCGCTCTTATCCACCCCGTAAATAAATGTTTCCGTTCCCTTGGCAGTGTTGGGGGTTGTCCAGGTACGGTAGTCCTTCACCCGGCGTGTATATTTTTTCCTGTTCTTTCCCTTTCCCTTGTAATAGGTTTCCGTTTTGTAGCCGATAAACTCCCTGTGCCGTTGGGGGCCGCCGCCGGAGTTTACGTGTATGCACACAAAGAGGTCGCCTTTGGCCTGGTTGGCGATCTGCGCCTTGCGGGTAACCGGGTCAAACACATCGGTTCTGCGTGTCATAATGATCTCCACATCCGGCATAGCCGCTTTCAGCGCTTTTTCCAGCCGGAGCGCTATGGACAATGAAATATCTTTTTCCGTGGAGTACCTTCCTTTGGCGCCAATATCGCCGCCGCCGTGCCCTGCATCGATCACAATGCGCTTCAGCGGCTGTTTCTGGAAGGCAGCATAGTAGCTGCTGTCCCCGTTTCCGTGAGATGCGAGAGAGGCCAGGGGCAGCCATCCGAAACTTAACAAAACCAAAGCAGCGTATTTTCTGATCACCATATCATTTCGTTAAAGAAAACCGGGAAGGAATAGTTACCCGTTGAAAACCTATTTTTGCCACTGTGAATATGTGCAAACTGTACAAAATTAACGTAAAAACGGGGCTGGCTATTGTTGTTGCGGCGTATTTGCTCATATTAACGTTTTATGTGAAGGCGGGTGAACCGCATTCGCTTCTCTCTTTTAACATTTCCGATACAGTGCCTGCAAAGGCAGCCGTTGATACGCTTCCGAAAAATGCTGCGGCCGTGAGACCCGACAGCCTACGGGCAGGGAAAACGGATTCAATACGGATAACCACGGATACTATTCCACTATCAAAAGATTCACTGGATGCACCGGTACATTATCATGCAGATGATTCCGCACTGCTGATCGTGCCCACGCGCAACTTCCTGTTATACGGCAAAGCCGCCACGGAATATAAGGATATGAAACTCGATGCGGGCGTGATCAGTTATGATGATTCCACCAAAGTGGTAAAAGCATACGGGGCAAAAGATACTACGGGCACACTCTCCAGCAAACCCACTTTTGTGCAGGGCGATCTGAAATCGATCAGCGATACCATCAGCTATAACATGCAGAATACCCGTGCGCTTACCAAGAATACTTTTTTCCAGGAAGGAGAAATATTCGTGAATGCGCGCGACCTGAAAAAAGTAGATTCCAGTTCGATATATGCGCAATATGCGCGGTTCACCACCTGTAACCTGGATACACCGCATTTTGCCTTCCGCACAAGAAGGATGAAGATCGTAAAGGATAAGATCGGTGTAACCGGCAGGGTATATCCCGAAGTGGAATCGGTGCCCATACCCATGATCTCGCTTCCCTTTGCCATCTTCCCCCTCAACCGCGAGAGACATGGTGGCTTCCTGTTCCCTTCATTCACATCCAGCGAAAGCTTTGGACTGGGACTGGAAGGGCTTGGGTATTATATCACTCCCAACCAGTTTTCCGATGTAACCGTTACCACCAACCTGTACAGCTACGGAGGCTGGCGTGTGAATACCGCGGCCAGGTATGTGAAACGGTATAAATATACCGGCAGCCTGAACCTGGCATTGCAGAAAACAAAAACGCTGAACTCAGGCACTTTTCTGAAAGACGAGTTCTCGCAGAGCAATACATTCATGATCAACTGGAGCCATAGCCGCGACAGCAGGGCAAGGCCCGGTACCAATTTCTCTGCCA
>DASVLZ010000411.1:0-6460 GCA_036384615.1 Sediminibacterium sp. | reverse complement strand
GGATACTGCAGTGCTTTGTGATCATAGAGATCAAAACAGGAAAGCTTACCCACCAGGATATCGGGCAACTGCAGATGTATGTGAACTATTACGACCGTATGGAGAAGCTGCCGCACGAAGCGCCTACCGCAGGCATTTTGCTTTGTGCCGCTAAAAACGATGCAGTGGTAAAGTTCACGCTTCCGGAAAACCAGCAACAGATCATCGCCAGCCGGTATGAGCTTTATTTGCCAACGGAGAAGCAGTTGCTGGAGGAGGTGATACATGCAACAGCATCACGATAGTAGTATCACGGGGGTGCAGCAGCCCGTGTACTACCAGCATATCCTTCAAATATTTTTTCGGTGCCTGGCAATATTTCGGGGTTGTTTTTAGATAAAGTAACAGGCCTCTTTTGTATCTTTATACAACTACAAAGATTGTAGAGAGTATGTGTATTTTTCTGCGATATCATCCCGCCAAACCCTTTACACAGGGCAGTTTACAGCAGGTAATAACAGGCATACCCGGAATAGGACATCAGTAGGATATCTATAAGACATCTATAGGACATCTATAGGATATCTATAGGATATCTATAGGATATCCCTAAGACTGTAATAAGGCTGCCATAAGGTTACAATATGGTTGCAGCGAGGTTACAGGGTGGTTGACAGGCAGTAACGGCTGCTTGTATGAACGCCGGGACTTTCGTATTTTGTATGGCGAGCATTCCCCCCATGGAACTGTAAAAACGAATGCCATGGCAAAACTGAATGAGAATGTATTCTTACCAATGTCGCTGGATGGGATATCTGTATACCGGATGAAGGGTGTAGACCGCATGGTTGTGCGGCGCAAGGGAGGCCCTGGTGCAAAAGCGATAAAGAAAAGCGGCCAGTTTATTAATACGCGCAGGCACAATGCCGAGTTTGCCTCGGCCGCCAGTGCGGCGGCCCACCTGCGGCATAGCTTCCGGCCTTTGATGCAGATACACAATGGCAATATGATGCCGGCGCTGATCTCTCTTTGCTGGAAAATATTGAAGAAGGATGCCGTGCATGGATTGGGCGAGCGCGAAGTACAGTTTTCGCAGCATCGCCCGCTGCTGCAGGAAGTGACCCTGAACCCTGCAAAACCTTTTGATGCTGTTGTCCAATGTTCTTTCCGCTGCAAGGTGCAAAAAGCCAAGCCTTCAGTAACCATACAGGTGCCGGCCCTGGTAAAACGCAGGAACCTGGCACTGCCACGAGGTTTTGCTTATTACCGCCTGGTATTTACCCTGGGCCTGCTGCAGGATGCCCCTACTCCCAAACAGCGAAACCACCCCGCACACACCGTTAGCGCCTGGACAAAATGCAGCTCCGGGATGCCTGCACAGAATTACACACTGAAGTTGTCCTCTTCCCAAACCCTGGCTGCCGGTAGGTCATTGGTAATAGGGGTTGGGATGGAGATGAGTATGGATGGGGAGAAGGTGGTGAGAGGAGTGGGGGTGGGGAGGGTGTGGGAGGTGGTGTAGTTTTGGGTGATTCTTGCCACCTTGTATCTATTTTGCTTTTAACAGCCTCTCCAACCTTTCCATCATCTCATCCTTTTCCTTCAACATACGCTCATATAGGGCGATCTTTTCTTCATGAAGACTTAAAATGGCAGCGAGATCTTTTTCTGGTTCCAGTCTTCACCCAGTTCAAAGGCAAGTGCTTCCTGTTTAATGCCGAGCATTTCGCGGAAACGTTTTATGTTCCGGCCTTCATGTATCTGTTTCATGGTAGTGTTTGTAATTGGTTACAAGTACATGAGCAAAATACATAATGCCAAAAGATAAAACAACCGTATTTCTACGCGTTTTTGGATAAAATATCCCCTAATGGGACGATAACGCAATCTTATTAGGGCCAAAGAACAAAGGCTCTGGTAAGCAGTTGCATGGCATATTCTTGTTCCCGTTCATCAAACGCCCCATCTTCCAAACCTCGCATCCAGCGTTCTGAAATTAGGCATACGCAGTCCCATATTGGTATCGGTAAACTGAAGGCATCCACGATAAAATGCGGCATTATCACTCAAAGGTTCCCCGGCTGCTTTTTTGAACTCCGGCAGCAGGCTGTAGTTCTGTTTGCACTTGGCGCCCCCGGTCCTGCAGTCGGGATTGATGAAGCTGTCCTGACCCAGCTCCTGGAAATAATAATCAATATGGTGCAGGTATTCGTGCACGAAATATTCCCAGAGAACATTGTTGGCAAATACATGCGTATTCCAGTACCAGGGTACTGCAGTAAACTTGAACCAGCCCCAGGTTAGTCCGCCATCGCCGGGGTTAAGATTGTACAGTTCATCAAATAAGATAAAAACATTGTTGAAACTATCCGGGTTCAGACCCTGTTTGGCAACAGCTGCGAGTACCTGGCTTCTTACGGTAGGGTTATCTATATCGGGGAAATTGCTTTTGTTATAGCCGGCAATGGCAAAACCGGGCAGCGCAATATGTTTGGCGGTTACCACCAGCTGGTTCCTGGATTGCTTGTAAATAAAATTCTCGAACAGGCTGATCTGGTCTTTGATCAGTGTTTGTGTTTGGTAAGAATGTATGGCATTGTTACCGATAACTACAAACAATGTTTGCTGAAAAAGCCTTCCGGGAGCTGAGGGGTTTACATTGAAAGTAATATTCCAGAATCCTTTGTTATCGCCTGCCTGGTCATCGTTATTCGTAATTTCCAGCATACCGCCAACCGGCACAGGCGTGTCTATATAAGAGCCGCCCTGGCATACCCAGTTGCCAACCCTCAGGCAAAGACTATTGCGGATCTTACCTCCGGCGGGCCAGTTAGCCGGGGCAATTTCCTGCTTGCCGTATTCGTCTTTCCCATCCGGATTACGCGGGTAGCTACCCATAGCAAAATAAATGGTGCCATTGGCCAGTACCTGCAGCCGGTCGCCAGCTGCAATGCGGACGCCGGTATTGCACCAGCCCTGAAAGTTTCCAAGGAATTGCATAGTTACAGTTTTGGTTGATTCAAAGCTATAAGTATGCTGTTGCTGCTGCAACGGGAAAAACCCCGTATTATGTTTTCGATGAGAACGTTCAGGAAAATAAAAAAGGCATCGTAGAGTACGATACCTTTTTATTATAAACTTATTGATACCCCGGATTCTGCTGCCCCTGCAACCCCGGATTCGCATTGATCTCTGTCTGCGAAATAGGTAACAAAGTTTTAAAGAAAGTTCTGTCGATGCTCTTCGGCCGGGTGGCTACCGATATGCCAATGACCTCATCATTGAATGTGATCGTCTTATTCAATCGCATCATATCAAAAAACCTTTGTCCTTCTCCATATAGTTCCTTGCTTCTTTCATCGAGGATCATATCTGTGTTTACCGTTAACGCGGTGGCCGGAAGCAGGTTGGGTGAACGTTTGCGGATGGCATTGAGATAAGTGGCTGCTTTGGCAGCATCGGTTGGCAGGGCGGCTTCTGCTGCGATCAGGTATATTTCAGACAGCCTGATCACCTTGATGTTTACTGCCGTATTGGTGGTTTTTCCATCACCTGCAAGAGTAGTGCTGCCGCTGTATTTATACAATGCTCCCTTGCGCGGAACAGAAGAAGTGGAGATCTCATCGTCATTCATCACACCCCAGCGCACATCGGCAGCATCCTGTTTGAGCCTGTTCAGGAAATAATCGCTCGCAATAAACCAGCCGAGGATAGTGCTTCCGCCGTCACCTTTTTTCCTGTGATAGGCGCCCAGTGAGCCCGCACCCAGGTCGCCCTCGAGCGGGTAAATGCCTATTTCAAAAATGGATTCTGAACCAAATTGTGTTTTCCATGAGTCTGTCCAGGCGGCATTGCTGTACAATGTATATGCATTGCTTAAGATGATCTCTTCCGCTGCTTTTAATGCGTTGGCATAATCTTTCATATACAGGTATACCCTCGCCTGCATGGCTATATTGCCGTAATAATTGATAAAACCATTGGCTTTTGATTTCGACAATAATGGTGCGGCTGCTTTCAGGTCGGATAATATCTGCGTGTAATTATCTCCAACTGTATTCCGCACCGGCTGCGCCGATGAGTTCAGCGGCGTGGTTACATTGGGTACGCCGTATGCGTTTTTATCCAGGTCATAGGGTTTGCCGTACAGCCTTACCAGGTCAAAATACATGATGGCCCTGAGTGTTAAGGCCTGCCCTTTATAACTGCCGAAACCGGTGGTGCCGGCTGCTTCCAGCTTGTCTATATTCTGTAACAGGTTATTCACCTGCAGCAGCGAAAAATATATCTGCGACCAGTAGCCGGAGTAGCTTCCGCTGGAAGGGGAGTGGTTAAAAGTGTACAGTGCATCATTGCCCCTGCCCTGCGAGGGAATGGTCATATCACCGCCCTTGGCATCGGCATAGAGCATAAAGTTCCTGCCGTAGTAATCAGAGCTGCTCATGCTGCGCATAATGCCGTTGATCATGATCTGCGCATCGGCGGGGGTTTTTATGGATGTGGTGGCATCTACCTGGTTGGTGGGCTCTACATCGAGCGTTTTCTTGCATGAAAACAGGCTCAGCGCCAGCAGGCCGGGTAAAAATATTTTCAGTGTATTCATGGCTTAATACATTTAATGGATTAAAAATTAACATCGAGTCCGAATGTGTACACTTTGCCGATAGGTGTTTCCCATCCGCGGGTGCCATACTGGTTTACTTCCGGGTCTGCTGTTTTATACTTTGAGAAAGTAAGTAAGTTGGTGCCGTTGAAATATATCCTCGCACTGCTGAGCCCGATCCTGCGAATGATATTATCCGGAAGGGTGTAAGAGAGGTTGATATTTTTCAGCCGTACAAAGCTGGCACTATGCATCTGGCGCGTGCTGTATTGCATGGGATCGGTAAGGTCGGTACCTCTCAGGAGCGGTAAGGTTCCTGCCTTGTTCTCAGGCGTCCACATATCTGTATACACATATTTGGAGCGTATCCTTTCCCAGTAGTAACCATCATCGGCCATATCTTTAAAAGCGCCATCGTACAGGTTGCCGCCTATTTTATAGATGAAGTTCAGCCCCAGCGTAAAATTCTTATAAGACACATCCGTATTCAACCCGCCATATACATCGGGCATGGCGTCTCCTATGATCTTGTAATTGGCTTTGGTATAAGAATAGGTTGCGCCCCTGCCGTTATATTCAAAATCACCTGCCTTGGGATCACTGGGATTGTTCACATACCAGACATTGTTACCGTTTTTGGGATCTACGCCTCCCCACTCATACCCATAATAACTCAGTGTAGACGAACCTTCCCTGTATATGAACTGCGCCCTGCTGTCGCCGCCTGTGGGATCGTACCATACAATATCCCTTCCTCCATACAGCCTCGTAACTTTTGATTGTATGAAAGATGCATTCACAGACGCGTTCCACCGGATAGACTGGTTGCTGATGATATTGCCGCCGAGTTCTATTTCAATGCCTTTGTTGTTGATCTCACCCACATTGGCCAGTGCGCTTGAAAAGCCCGTAGTGGTTGAGATGGGCACATCCTGCAGCAGGTTCTTCGAATCGCGGTTGAAATATTCTATGCTACCGGTTAACCGCTGTTTAAAGAGCCCGAATTCCAAAGCGATGTTCGTGGTGTAATTGGTTTCCCAGGTAAGATCGGGGTTGGCATTGGTAGACAGGTAACCGCCCGCATTACCATTATACCGCAATGTATAATTGGTGAGCGATCTCCACCCGTAATTCTGCGAAGGTAATGTACCATTGATACCGTAAGATGCGCGTAACCTCAGGTTGCTGATATAGGAAACATCCTTCATAAAATCCTCTCCGCTGATCTTCCATGCACCGGCAACAGACCAGAAATTACCCCAGCGTGTTTCAGGCGCCAGCTTGGAGGATCCATCGCGGCGGAAAGATCCCGACAGGTAATATTTCTGCTGGTAATTGTATTCCAGCCGCGACAGTACAGAAACGATGGAATTACCATAATTGTACCCGCTGGCAGTAAATGCACCGGCCGGTGATAGAGTAGATAAAGCACTGGAAGGAAGATTGGTACCGGTTGTACTCTGGAAATCCGTATTGTTCTTCTCCACTTCAAAACCACCCAGCAGCGTAAAACCATGCGCACCGAACTGTTTGGCATAGTTGGCAGTGGTGGAAGAAACCAGTTTGCTGATATCGGTGCTGGTTTCGTTGAGAGATCCATTGGTGGAAGAGCCGTTGTAATGGATAGCGCTGTAATACAGGTGGTCTTTGATAGAAGAATTATCGTAAGAGAATACCGACCTGATATTCAGTTCGGGAAGGATATTGAGTGTAACGGTTTCATTTACAGAGAACCGTTTGGTAACAGAGCTGTTATCCCACTGGTTATTATAGTACACATTGTTCTGCGCCAGGCTTCCGAACCTTGCTGTGTAAGGCAAACCTGTTTTATAATCAGTAGGCCAGTAAAAAGGCCAGAGCAGGTTCCTTACCTGGAAG
>DASVLZ010000410.1:0-5982 GCA_036384615.1 Sediminibacterium sp. | reverse complement strand
AAAATACGCGGCGCCAGGATACTCGTGCTGAATGCACTTCGCCGCGAAGCCCATATATCTCATTTTACCCTTGATGAGGCCATAGCGCTTGCCAGCGAACTGCAGGTGCCCGAAGTATATTTTACGCATATCAGCCACCAGTTAGGCAGGCATGCAGATATTAACCGCGAACTGCCCCCGCATATACGCCTGGCGCACGATGGATTGACCCTTTGTTTGTGATCTCCTTGGAAATACGTACGCAAAATGTACCGTATGAAAAGGATATGGAAAGACTACTTCAGTTTCAGTAAAAAGGAACGGATTGCCATAGTGGTATTGGCAATGATTATGGCCGCCTTTATAGCAGCGCCGTATATATACACCTATGACCCTCCGCCGGATCCGGCACCGGACGATACGCCTTTTTCCCGCCCGGCAGATAGCGGGCGGACTACTGGTTTACCCGGGAATACAAAGCCGGCACCATTTGCACTGTTTTATTTCGATCCCAACACCCTCAGTCAGCAGGGATGGCAACAATTGGGTATTCCCGATAGAACAATTACAACCATTCTGCGTTACCGCAGTAAAGGCGGCCGGTTCCGCAAACCTGCCGATATCAGGAAAATATGGGGCATGCGGCAAAGCGATGCGGAACGGCTGGAACCCTATATACATATCAAAACTGATACGCTTATGCATACTCCCCATGAACGGAAATATGAAACACCCGTCAGAAAAGCACCGGTCTCGCCGCTTGATATCAATACCGCCACAACAGAAGACTGGAAGCAATTACCAGGAATAGGTGATATACTCGCCACACGTATTGTAAAATACCGGGAAAGATCAGGCGGTTTTGTTTCCACAGAACAGGTAAGAAAGACATATGGTATCAGCGATTAATTGTTTACTGTGATACTGCCTTACCTGCAGTTCCGCCCCGGTAGTTTGCCGGCCATTGATATTAACAGCGCTTCCGCATATACATTGCGCACCCAGCTTGATATTCCTTTCCGCGATGCCAATGCCATTGTAAAATACCGCGATCTTCATGGTCCTTTTCGCTCATTGAATGATATACCCAGGCTGGTGCCGATGCACGATAGTGTAAGCCAAAAGTTAATGTTACGGTGCCTGACAGGTCAACCGGGAAATTGATTTGGGAAGGAAGGAAAAAGCCCTATTTTTGCCTATCACTAACAAACGGTTGTTTGTTTTATAAGGAGGTTGCCTTGCAATGGATTGCCTGTTGTTTGGCAGCCTCCGTCTATGTAATACCAGACCCATGGACTTCAGACCCGATGAATTAACGCAGCAGGTGGCGGAAACCGCCCGGGATTTTGCCCGCAGGCATATACAGCCCCATGTCATGGAATGGGATGAAAGCCAGCATTTTCCTGTATCGCTGTTTCGTGAAATGGGAAAGCTGGGCATGATGGGAGTGCTGGTACCCGAAGAATATGGGGGAGCAGGACTCGGCTATTTTGAATACAATGCCATCATCCAGGAAGTAGCCCGGGTATGCGGGTCAATAGGCCTGAGCCTGGCTGCCCATAATTCACTCTGCACAAACCATATCCTGAGTTTTGGTAACGAAACACAAAAACGCCAGTGGCTTCCGCGACTGGCTACCGGCGAATGGCTGGGTGCCTGGGGCCTCACAGAACCGGGCACCGGCAGTGATGCAGGAAATATGCAAACCACCGCCGTAAAAGATGGCGACCACTGGATACTCAATGGCACCAAGAACTGGATCACCCATGGAAAAAGCGGCGATCTGGCCGTGGTAATATGCCGCACCGGCGAACTCCGTACCAGCGGCAATGCCACCGCCTTCGTGGTGGAGCGCGGAACACAGGGTTTTTCAGGGGGCAAAAAAGAGAACAAACTCGGTATGCGGGCCAGCGAAACCGCCGAAATGATATTCGACCAGTGCCGCATTCCGGATACCCATCGCCTGGGCGAAGTGGGAGATGGCTTCAGGCAGGCATTGGCCATTCTCGATGGAGGCAGGATATCCATCGCCGCTTTATCTATAGGTATAGCCAAAGGCGCTTATGAAGCCGCATTGCAATATGCACAGGAGCGCCACCAGTTTGACCAGCCCATTGCTAATTTCCAGGCGATAGGCTTTAAGCTGGCAGATATGGCCACGGAGATCATGGCTTCCGAACTGCTGGTATGGCAATGCTGCGACTGCAAACAGCGCAAACAGAAAGTAACCCGGCAGGGGGCCATGGCAAAGTACTATGCCAGTGAAATGGCGGTAAAAGTGGCTACCGATGCGGTACAGATATTCGGCGGGTATGGCTATACAAAAGATTTCCCCGCAGAAAAATACTATCGTGACGCAAAATTGTGTACTATTGGTGAAGGAACCTCCGAGATACAAAAAACGGTTATTGCCAGAGAGGTTCTCAGGTATTGATCTTCTCGATTGCTTGTTTATAGTCAAAAGCCCTCGCAGGAGGGCTTTTGTTATGATACCGGATTATTGTTTATCTTCCTTGCCATTTGCATTTTTAACGTGACCAGATACACACGCTTATACTCAGCATGGCTGCTGATCATTTGCATTACCTCGGCTGTATACCCGGCGCACGCAGCCGATACACCAGTAACGGCCAATGTTAAAGCGGTTGACTCACTTAACGAGCTTGCATTTAATCAGAAAAGGTTCGATGTGCCAAAAGCACTCAACAACCTGTCGGTGGCGCAGAACCTGGCCACCAGCATCAGCTATACGCGCGGCCTTGGCATCAGCTATATGTATGAGGCAGGTATCTTTTACCAGAACGGTTACGATAAAAAAGCGCTTTCCACCTATTCAAGGGCATTGCAGATATTCCAGAATATCGGCGATACATTCCATATTGCTTTTGTAAGCCAGCAGATAGCCCTTTCGCTGCAGGCAGATGGCCGGTATGATGAATCCCTGCGCCTGTATAATGATGCATTGCGGGTATATACCTCTATGGGCAAAAAAGAGGATATCATAAACGTGAAGAACCACCTGGGATTGCTGCAGCTGGAAACCAAAGACCTGCCCGCCGCAGAAAATAATTTCCGCGAAGCGCTGTCGCAGGCTACGGCAACAGGCTATCTCTATGGAGAGAAAAAAGCATATCATAACCTGGGCCTGCTGGAAAAACAGCGGGGCAATCTCGATAAAGCAGAGATTTCCTTCCGCACTTCATTACGCATGGATGAGCAGGCCAACGACAGGTACGGGGTAGCGCTTAACCTGCTGGAGCTTTCCTATATACATACCAGTGAAAAACTTCCTGACTCTTCCATCGAAATGGCCATGGAAGCGTACAGGAATGCGTATGGCATACCCGCTTATAACCTGCTGAAACAGGCGGCCACACAGATCATAGATACCTACCGCTCACTGGGCGATATCGGCAAAGCTGCCCAATGGCAGGATTCCCTGCTGCGGATTTACCAGACCCAGATAGAAAATGAACGCATGTACGCGCTCAACTTTATTGATGTGATCAAGAACCAGGATCTTCAGAAGATCAATGCAGAGAAAGAAGCTACCAGCGCTCGCAGGGTGCAGCAGGAGCAGCTGCTGGTGATCACCGTAGGTACTTTTATCCTGATCATCGTGGCAGTGCTGGCAGTACTGGCACTGGTGAATTACCAACGCCAGCGCTTCTTCGGCCGTGAGCTGAAGCAGAAAAACGAGATCATCGAAAAGAATGCTGCCTTGCTGGAAGAAGATAACAAGACAAAAAACAAACTCCTTTCTATCATTTCGCATGACCTGCGCACACCGCTGGTGAACACAAAAGGGATACTCAACCTCGTGAACCAGGGCATGGTGCCGAGGGAAGAGGCCGCCCAGTTGCTGCAGCAACTGGAAACACAATATATAGGCACTACCTCACTCCTGGATAACCTGCTTTTCTGGATCAAGGGACAGATGAACGGCCAGGAAAATGAAAAAGTGAAGCTGAACCTCTGCCTGCTGATCAAGGCGCTGGAAGACGAACAGCGGCTGCCGCTGGAGAAAAAACATATCGAATTGCGCAACCTCGTGGATAAGGGCATCAATATGATAGCTGAAAAGGAAATGATACGCATTGTCTGCAGGAACCTGATCAGCAACGCGATCAAATTCACCAACCCGGGTGGCTATATCGAGATCAAATCAAGGATTGACGGAGATAAACTCTATATCAGCATCAGCGATTCCGGTATTGGCATGAGCCTGGAAACGATCCGGAAAGTGAATGCCAAGATATACTACAATACCAAGGGCACTTCATATGAAAAAGGAAGCGGCTTCGGGCTGATGTTATGCCGCGACCTGGTTACCAAGCACGGCGGGGAACTGCTGGTGGAAAGTGAACCCGGCAAAGGAAGTGAGTTCACGATTGTATTACCCCATCTCGCCTAATCCTCGCTGCTGCCTGCGGAGAACACCTGGTCTACCGCACCGCCGAGCATGGGAAATTTTTCCTTCACAAAACCTGCAATGGTCTCGATGGCTTTTTGTGCCTGCTCGGCACTAAGCCCGGCCTCCTGCATCAAACGGTTGATAAGTTCGTTCATGAAAAAGAAGATTTGAGGTGTAAGGTAATGGAAAGTATGCTTATGCCACCTTCAATGCGCTCAGTTTGCTCTTGTTGAACATTCTTTCTGCATAGTCGAGAGTAATATGCAGTTTCTGTTCGCCGGTGCCGGGCAGTTCGAACATGGCATCTGTAAGTATGCTTTCGCAGATGCTGCGCAGACCGCGGGCCCCGAGTTTGTATTCGAGCGCTTTGTTCACCATAAAATCGAGCACATTGTCGTCCATGGTAAGTTGTATTCCCTCCAGTTCAAACAGGCGTATGAATTGTTTGATGAGGGAATTTTTTGGCTCGGTGAGAATGCTTTTCAGTGTTTCTGCATCCAGGGGATCCAGATGGGTAACCACGGGAAGACGGCCTAACAGTTCCGGTATCAAACCAAAACTCTTCAGGTCCTGGGCATTGATGAACTGCAGCAGGTTCTTGCGATGGTGTTCCTGCACATCTTTGTTTACACTGAAACCTATGGCATTGGTGTTTACCCTTCTTGCGATCACTTTGTCGATACCGTCAAAAGCACCGCCGCAGATAAACAGGATATTCCGCGTATCCACCTTGATCATTTTCTGTTCAGGGTGTTTGCGGCCGCCCTGCGGGGGTACCAGCACTTCTGTGCCTTCCAGCATTTTCAACAGTCCCTGCTGCACACCTTCACCGCTAACATCACGTGTGATGGACGGATTATCTCCCTTGCGGGCGATCTTGTCTATCTCATCCACATATACAATACCGCGCTCGGCGGCAGCTACATCATAGTTACAGTTCTGCAGCAGGCGTGTAAGCATGCTTTCCACATCTTCGCCCACATAACCGGCTTCTGTGAATACCGTGGCATCAACAATGGCAAAAGGTACATTCAACAGGCGGGCAATGGTCTTGGCCAGCAATGTTTTTCCTGTACCGGTTTCGCCAACCATGATGATATTGCTCTTTTCTATCTCCACCTCATCTGCCTGTTGTTTCAGGTTCACCCTTTTGTAATGGTTATATACAGCAACAGCCAGCACTTTCTTGGCTTCGTCCTGGCCGATCACATATTCATCGAGAAATTTCTTGATCTCGGCAGGCCGGCGCACGTTCAACTTAAAGTTGTTGCTGTTGCCATGCGGACTGTCCTGGTGCTTGGCAGTCAGCTCCTGTGCAATGATCTCCTGGGCATGCTCCACGCAGTTCTCACAGATATGACCATCCTGGCCGGCAATCAGGATCTTAACCTCATCGCGGCTGCGGCCACAGAAAGAACAATGTAATTGCGCAGATTTAGCCATAATAATTCATTTCCTGCAACGGTTACTGTATTTGACAGCGGAACGTTGCATATTGTTGCAAAGCTATTACAGTTCAGCGGTTTCCGGCTGAATTTTGAGATAATGATGACTTAAAAATGGGTATGCAGCTTATATCTGCGTTAGTA
>DASVLZ010000409.1:0-7440 GCA_036384615.1 Sediminibacterium sp. | reverse complement strand
AGCGATACCCGCGGGGGGCAGACCAACTATGACGACCTGTATGCCGATATCCTTTTATGGATGCAGAAGGGATGGATCGATTATGTAGTGCCGCAACTGTATTGGGAAAGAGGGCACAAACTGGCGGACTATGATATATTGCTGAAATGGTGGAACGATCATTCTTATGGAAGGCAGGTATACATAGGCCATGGCATATACCGCGCAGGCAGCAATGCCGCATGGAGAAACAAGAATGAACTGCCCAACCAGATACGTGAACTGCGACAATACCCTTCCATACACGGCAGTGTTTATTTCAGCAGCAAAAGCTTTGAGCGGAATCCCAATGGCTGGAACGACAGTTTGCAGAGGAATTATTACCATTATCCCGCACTGATCCCCTCCATGCCGTGGATCGATAACGCCATTCCCTCACAGCCCCTGATCGAGAAGCAGCCGAATAATATGGTGAAGCTGGTGTATAAGGGCGAGGATAAGATCAAGGCTTTCGGCATACTTACACTCCCTGCGGGCGCCGAAGCTAAATTTACGAATACGCAGCTGGTGCAGGTGGTGCCGGCAGAAAAACTGGCGGTTATCGACCAAAGTATTATACCCGATGCCAAAGGAAAGCGCATTTTTGTAGTAGCCGTTGATACGGATAACAACGTAAGCCCCATGACGGAGCTGCTGAAGTAATACCAGACCATGCACCAGCGCGAACAATTCGATATAATTTACCAGGAGCTGAATGAACAGCAGAAACGCGCCGTGGATACCATTGAAGGGCCTGTAATGGTGATCGCAGGCCCCGGCACGGGAAAGACCCAGATACTCGGCGCACGTATAGGGCGCATATTGCTGGATACAGATACGCTTCCGCAAAACATACTCTGCCTTACCTATACCGATGCGGGCGTGGTGGCTATGCGCAAAAGGCTGCTCGCATTCATTGGTCCCGATGCATATAAGGTGAATATTTACACCTTTCATGCTTTCTGCAATGATATCATACAGGAAAACCTGTCATTGTTCGAGAAAACATCCATGGAGCCGGTATCGGACCTGGAGAAAATAGATTTTTTCAAACAGCTGATCGACAGCTTCCCTAAAAACCATCCGCTGAAACGGTACCGGGGAGATGTATATTTTGAGATACGTAACCTGCAGCAGCTCTTCAGCAGTATGAAACGGGAGGGATGGACGCCCGGTTTCATCAATGCCAGGATAGACGAATACCTGGCGGATATACCCAACCGCGATGAGTTTGTATATAAGCGTGCCTACAAACAGTTCAAAGCCGGCGATCTCAAAGAAAGCAAGATAGAAGAGGCAAAGGAGAAGATGGAGAAGCTGCGTGCCGCCGTAAATGAATTTGACCGTTTTCAGCAGATCATGCGCAATCGTAACCGCTATGATTTTGATGATATGATCAACTGGGTCATCCGCGCATTTGAAGAAAATCCTTTACTGCTGTCGCGCTACCAGGAACAATTCCTGTACATACTGGTGGATGAATACCAGGATACCAGCGGCACACAGAACAGGCTGGTGGAACTGCTGATCAGTTACTGGCAGCAACCCAATGTATTCGTTGTGGGTGATGATGACCAGAGCATCTATCGTTTCCAGGGAGCCAATATCGAGAACATGATGGATTTTGCGGACAGCTACAGCGATGCATTGCAAACCATCGTACTCACCAGCAACTACCGCTCCACGCAACCCATACTGGATGTATCCAAAACCTTGATAGACCGGAACGATGAGCGGCTGATCAGGAAAATAGATGGACTGAATAAAGAGCTTCTTTCATCCAACCCTAAAGTAAATGTGTTTACACATGCCCCGCTCCTGAGAGAATACCAGACACAGCGGGAGGAAATGATACATATTACCCTTGCAGTGGAGAAACTGGTTGCGGAAGGCGTACAGCCCGGCGCCATCGCCATCATTTACAAAGAGAATAAATACGGCGAAGAACTGGCTGCCTACTTTGCGCAGCGCAACATACCCGTTTACAGCAAAAGAAGCCTGAACCTGCTGGAACTGCCGCTGGCAAAAAAGATCATCCTGCTGCTGAAATACCTGGCTGCCGAACATGATATCCCTTATGGCGGGGATGAAATGCTGTTTGAGATACTGCATTTCGACTGGTTCAGCATTCCTCCCATAGAAATAGCCAAGCTGAGCGCTGAAGCGGCGGAGAAAAGGTTTGGTGAAGGAAAGACATCACTCCGTAAACTATTGTATGAAAAAACACATGTGCCCGCCCGCGACCTGTTTAGCCAGGGCGCTCCCGCAGGCATGAAGACCGCGAGTGATGCGATAGAGAAACTGATAGGCGATGTACCCAATATCACCCTGGTGAACCTGGTGGAGAACTGCCTGCGCTATGCCGGAGTGCTCAGCTGGGTAATGCAGGATACGGAAAAACATTTTCACCTTCGCGTACTTACTTCGCTGTTTGATTTTATCAAGGACGAAGCACACCGCAGGCCTTCTTTAACCCTCGAGCAGCTGGTAAACCTGTTTATGCTGATGGAGAAAGAAGACCTGCCCTTACCCCTGACACAGGTAAACGGCAGTGAAAAAGGCGTGAACCTGCTTACCGTACATGGATCAAAGGGACTGGAATATGAACATGTGTTCCTGGCGGGATGCAATGCGGGTAACTGGGAAAAGAAACGCAGGCCCGGCGGCGGGTATGCTTTCCCCGATACCATGTTCTCCTCGCAACCCAAAAGCAGCGAGGAAGAAGAACTGCGCAGGCTGTTCTATGTAGGCATTACCCGCGCAAGGCTGTACCTGCATATTTCTTACAGCAGGTTTAAAAACGATGGAAAGGAATGGGAGCCATCCATGTTCATTGAAGAGATACAGGAAACACACCGGCTGCCGGTACAGAAGCTGACGCTTGACCAGGAAGTGCTGAGTGAGTTTGCGATGATACGTTTTAACCGGCCGCAGGCCCCTGAGCTGGAAAGAACCGAGGCGGATTTTATTTCGCACCTGCTCGACAGGTTCGTGATGAATGTAACGGCGCTCAGCAATTACCTCAAATGCCCGCTGCAGTTTTATTTCCAGAACCTGGTGCGCGTGCCCAGCGGCAAATCGGAAGCGCTGGAGTTCGGGTCCGCGGTGCATTATGCGCTGGAAAAACTGTTCAGCAATATGCAGCAAACACCCACGCAGGTGTTTGCACCGAAAGAAGCTTTCATCCTGGATTTTGAAAACTATATGAACCGCCATCGCGAAAACTTTACCCGGGAAGAATTTGCCAGGCGGATGGAATATGGCCAGGAAGTACTGGGCAACTATTACGATCATTACCAGCCCTACTGGAACCGCATTGTGGCAGTGGAAAGAAATATCCGCAACGTAGTGGTACAGGGTATACCCATAAAAGGCAAACTGGATAAGCTGGAATTTGACGGTAAGGCTGTGAACGTGGTGGACTATAAGACCGGCGATATAGACAAAGCCCGCGATAAGCTGCTTCCGCCCAATGAAAAGCAACCCAATGGCGGGGATTACTGGAGGCAGGCGGTCTTCTACAAGATACTGGTGGATAATTACGAGCAGAAGAACTGGAAAGTGGTCAGCACTGAATTCGATTTTGTGGAACCCGATAAAAAGAAACAGTATCGCAAGGAAAAGATCGTTATCACGGAAGAGGATATGACCACGGTTACACAACAGGTAAAAACAGTGTGGCAGAAGATACAGGACAGGGATTTTTACCATGGCTGTGGAAAAGAGGACTGCCACTGGTGCAATTTTGTAAAGACCAACCACATGGAGGTTGCTTTGCATGATATAGAGGAAGAGGGGAATGAATATTGAATATCGAACAGGGAATATCGAATGCTGATCGGGCTTCTTACTTCGGCATTCAACATGTTCTCATTTTATATTTGCTAAGTATTGTAGGCCGATTATGAGATTACGGAATATGACGACATATCGTTTTGCTTTTTTCCTGTTTGCGTGCTGCGGGTTGTATTCCTGCGCCAATATTATACCGCCGGGAGGGGGCGACAGGGACAGCCTGCCACCCAAACTGGTGATGGCACTGCCGAAAGATTCTTCGGTAAATGTTTCTCCCAAAAAGATCGAACTCAATTTTGATGAATTTGTAGCGCTGGATAACTGGTACAGTAATCTCATTATTTCCCCCGCGTTGAAGTATTCGCCAAATGTGAACGCGAAGCTGCGTAATGTGACTGTAACTATCAAAGACACACTGGAGCCCAATACCACGTACCTGCTCGACTTCGGTAATGCCATAAAGGATGTGAATGAGGGAAACGTGGCGAAGAATTTCCGCTATGCATTTTCCACCGGCAGCAAACTGGATGAGAACACCTATGCAGGAAGGGTGATACTGGCGGAAACAGGCAAAACAGACAGCAACATGTATGTGATGCTGTATAAAGACCTTTCTGATTCTGCTGTGTATAAAACAGGCCCCCGTTACTATACACGCATGAACAGCAGAGGTGAATTCAGTTTTCATAACCTGCCCGAAGCCCGTTTTGCCGTGTACGTGATCGATAACCATTCCCCATCGAAAACATATACCGACAGCAGCCTGCTCTTTGCTTTCCGCACTACGCCGATAGATATATCAGCGGTCACAAAGCCTGATACTTTATATGCTTACCAGGCATATAAGAAAAAAACAGAACAGGCGGCAAGCCCTGTAAGACTGCCCGGCAATGCAGCCAATGACAAACGCCTGCGGTATACCACCACACTGGAAAATGGCTTCCAGAGTATACTTGACAGCCTGGGACTTGTGTTCCAGAAAAAATTAACGGTATTTGACAGCACTAAGATCGTATTGTACGATACCTCTTACCGGAAAATAGAAGGGTATACCCTGTTTCTCGACAGCACACAAACAAAACTGTCGCTCATATATCCATGGAAACAAGGCACACCTTACAGGCTGGTCATAGCCAAAGATGCTGTGGCAGATTCACTGGGCGCCTCGCTTGCCAAAGCGGATACCCTCCGGTTTACCACGAGAAAAGAAAGCGATTACGGCAGCATACGCCTCCGTTTCCCGAATATAGACCTGGCGCGCAACCCCGTGGTGCAACTGCTGAAGAATGATATACTCGTGGAGTCTTTCCCGCTTACTGCCAATGAAATATCCAGGAAGCTATACGCCCCAGGTACCTATGATATACAGATATTGTACGACACCAACCGGAACGGCAAATGGGATCCCGGCCAGTTCCTGCCCAATAAGCGCCAGCCAGAGATCGTAGAGCGTCTTCCCAAACAACTGGCAGTAAGGGCTAACTGGGATAATGATGTAACACTATAGCATTCCCTGAATACGCTAATTTCGCTGTATGCAATTACCCTCCTCATTATTACAGAATGCCGTGGCCGAGTTTTCCAAGCTGCCGGGTATTGGAAAGAAAACGGCGCTGAGGCTGGTATTGCACCTGTTGCGACAGGATGTAAACGAGGCCCAGCAGTTCGGCGAGGCCATTACACGCATGCGCAGGGAGATCAAGTTCTGCCAGCGCTGTCATAATGTGAGTGACGGGGACATTTGCTCTATCTGCGCCAACTCGCTCCGTAACCAGCGTATGATCTGCGTGGTGGAGAATATACGGGATGTGATAGCCATCGAAAGCACCCAGCAGCTCAATGGCACATATCATGTACTGGGCGGCATCATTTCCCCGCTGGATGGCATCGGTCCCGACCAGTTGACCATCGAATCACTCGTGGCCAGGATACAAAAAGAAGAAACCGAAGAACTGCTGTTTGCCCTCAACCCCAATATACAGGGAGATACCACTATTTATTATATCCAGAAAAAGATCGCCCACCTGCCCTGTCGCATCACCACCATTGCCCGGGGTATAGCTTTCGGCGGCGAACTCGAATATGCCGATGAAATGACCCTCGCCCGCAGCATAGCCAACAGGCTGCCGGTGCAGCAATACGTTAAATAAATTCAAAAAAGCCAATAGCCCCCACGTATCGTGGGGGCCAACAGCTATTTGCCTTTCCTCAGGCAACCATTAATTTCCGCTTTCCGTATCTTTTTGTATTGTAAGATGGAATAATTTGCAGTTTAAA
Organism: Sediminibacterium sp.; assembly: GCA_036384615.1. Lineage (GTDB taxonomy): Bacteria > Bacteroidota > Bacteroidia > Chitinophagales > Chitinophagaceae > Sediminibacterium. Next base: position 1,350 of record DASVLZ010000409.1, on the reverse strand, counting down.
CAGCAAATTGTCCGATATGAAGAAATGGGTCAGGATAGTATTGGTGATTTTTGTTATAGGCCTGCTTGCCGCAGCCGGGGTGGTTTATTATGTATACAATAAACCGCATCGCGATGTAAGCAAGGAACAGGGCGTAAAACTTACAGCCCAGGGCCTGTATGATGCTTTCCGCACCGATGAGGCTGCAGCCAATACACTTTACCTCGATAAAGCCATCGAACTCACAGGGGAAGTGGCGGATGTATCTACCAACCAGGATGGAAAACTCGTGGTCAACTTCAAGACCAGCGACCCGATGGTGGTGATCAACTGCACTTTTAAAGACCATCCAGGTGAACTCAAACCGGGACAGTCCATCACTTTCAAAGGTATCTGCACAGGCTATATACCTGATGCAAATGTGGTGATCAACGAAGGCGTATTAGTAAAACAGTAAAAGATCCGGACATGAAATTTGCAGCAGCACTTGCTCTTTGTATAGCTTTTTTTGTAACGCAGGCAGATGCCCAGAAGGTATTCGTTACGCGCAACGGCAAGATCAGTTTTGCCGCGACTAATGACGATGATGTGAAGGCCGTGAATAATGAGGTAACCAGCAGGCTGGCCGATAATGGCCAGATCACATTCAGCCTGCTGATAAAAAGTTTCCGGTTCAAGCTGGCCGAAATGCAGGACCATTTCAATGACCAGTACCTGGAAAGCACCAGATTTCCGCGCGCGGATTTCAAAGGAAATATTGTAAACCTTTCCACGGTGAATTTTGCAAAGGACGGCTCCTATAAGATCAGCGTAAAAGGAGACCTGACCATGCATGGCGTTACGAAGAGTGTGACCGTTGCCGGAACGATAGATATTAAGGGAGGCAAACCTTCTGCCGCGGGGCAGTTCGCTATCCTCATGAAGGATTTTAATATCAATGCTTCCAGTGTTACCGATAAGGTAACGGTCGATGTGAGCTGCCAGTACCAGTAAATATCCCATCACCATAAATCAGACCATATGCAAAACGCCTTCAGAAGCGTAGTGGCCATCGTATGCCTGGCACTGTACGCAGGTACCGCATTCTCCCAGCAGGTAGACCTTTTTAAAATGCAGGACAGCGCCTATGCCGTAAAAACGCCGCCCGCCAGGGATCCCGTGATCAATACTTTTTATTCTACAAGACTTGTCAACAGCCATACCGTGGAGATCACCGGCAAGGGCAGTATGGATTTGCGCATCAGCCACCGGTTTGCACCGCTGAATACCGGCCTCTACAATATGTTCGGCCTGGATGCGGCATCTATGCGCATGGGCCTCGATTTTGGCCTTGCAGATAACCTGATGGTGGGCATCGGCCGCTCTACCTTT
>DASVLZ010000408.1:0-4658 GCA_036384615.1 Sediminibacterium sp. | reverse complement strand
GTTGATCAATACTGTATCACCTCCTGCCAGCAGGGCCGCTGCACATGCGCGCTGCATGCTGCTCTTTCCTGCCGCTGCCGTAACCGTGCCCGAAAGCCGTGAAGGCTGTATCCTTGCGATCATCCTTGTTTAAATAGTTTCTTTTGCTAAAAGGTTTTCCAGCCGGTCAAAGGGCAGCAACTGCATTACGCCCTTTCCTATTTTTTCCAGCAGGATATAATGGATGCTGTCTTTGTTCTTTTTCTTATCCTGCCGCAGCACTGCAAACGCTTCTTTCCTGTCAAAATCATATTGCACGGGCAGGCCGTAACGTTGCAGCAACGCTTTTACCTGCTGCGCCTGGCGGAAGCCGGTGAGTTCTTCTGAAAGCGCTGCTGCGTATACCATGCCTATGCTGATGGCTTCGCCATGGCTAAGGCGGTACCTGTTCTCGATGGCATGCCCCAGTGTATGGCCGAAATTGAGCAGTTTGCGTTCTCCCTGCTCAAACTCATCATTCACTACCACCCTGGTCTTGATGAGCACATTGCGTTTTACGAGTGACTGTAACAGTTTGCCATCTTTCTTAAATGCGGCCAGCGTATGTGATTGCAGCAGGCGGAACATGGCAGCGTCTTTGATGCATGCATGTTTGATGATCTCTGCAAAACCATTGCGCCATTCATTCAGCGGCAGGGTGCGCAGCCATGTGGCATCGAAGAGGAGAAAGGAAGGTTGCCTGATCAGTCCCACCATATTCTTATATACACCCACATCTATTCCATTCTTTCCTCCGATGGATGCATCCACCATACCCAACAGCGATGTGGGCACCAGTCCGCAGGGTATGCCGCGCATATAAATGCCGGCCACATATCCCGCTATATCTGTTACCACTCCTCCGCCTACGCCTACCAGCAGGGTTTTGCGGTCGGCGCCGAGTGCGAGCAGCTGTTCGATGATCGTGTCAACCGTTGCCTGCTGTTTGTGTTGTTCGCCGGCAGGTATTACTATGGTCTTCCATCCTTTGAACCTGCGTTTGTTTGCGGTAAATACATGTTCATCGGTAAGGATCACAGAGCGGTCTTTGGGCGCCAGTTTCTCCAGCCGGTCGGTACCGGTGTCGAAATGGTAGTCCACTGTTGCTGCGGAGAATACAAATTGTTTTTTCATAGCATTTTCCAGGGCGCCGATACCTGTGCGCCGTTATGCATTCATGATCCTGTTCTGGTGGTTGATGCTTTCCATATGCACCGCATCAAAATATTTGGTGATGAATTCCTTGCTGAGTCCCAGCTGCTCTCCTTTTATGTAAGCCCTTTCGAGGATGGAGTTCCAGCGGTTGGTCTGCAGGATGGTGATGTTGTTATCTTTTTTATACTGGCCGATCTTGTCTGCTATTTTCATCCTTTGCCCGAGTAACTGCATCAGTTCATCATCCAGCTGGTTGATCTGCGTACGCAGTTTCTCCATGGCTGCATGCATTTCTTCGGAGTTGATGTCTTCCTTGCGCCAGATGATGCTGCCGATGATCTCACCGAGTTTTTCGGGGGTTACCTGTTGCTTTGCATCGCTCCAGGCATTGTCGGGATCTATATGGCTTTCCATGATCAGGCCATCGAAGTCGAGGTCGATCGCTTTCTGTGCTACATCCTGCAGTATATCTCTCCTGCCGCTGATATGCGAGGGGTCGTTGATCAGCAGCATGCCGGGGTTGCGGCGTTTCATTTCAATAGCCAGGTGCCACATGGGGGCATTGCGGTATTCTGTATTACCGTATGAGCTGAACCCGCGGTGTATGAGGCCAATATTCCTGATGCCTGCTTTGGCTACACGCTCCACGGCGCCTACCCATAATTCGAGATCGGGGTTGATGGGGTTTTTGATGAGTACGGGAATATCCACGCCGCGCAGTGCATCGGCCACTTCCTGTACACTGAAGGGGTTTACGGTGGTGCGGGCGCCTATCCACAGCACATCCACATCAAAATGCAGGGCATCTTCCACCTGTTTTCCGGTGGCCACTTCCACGGCCACGGGCAGGCCGGATTCTTTTTTGGCGCGCTGCAGCCAGGGCAATCCCTTAGTACCGATACCCTCAAAACTACCGGGGCGTGTACGGGGTTTCCATATACCGGCGCGCAGTATATCTACTTTACCTGTTGCGGCCAGCCTGTTGGCGGTTTGCACTACCTGCTCTTCTGTTTCAGCGCTGCAGGGTCCTGAGATCACGAGCGGCCTTTTCTGCAATAAGGCTTCGATTGCTGTAAGTTGTTCTGTTGCTTGCTCCATGGTTAATGTGATAATTAGCTAATGTGCTAATTAGCTGATGTGCTAATTAGTTGATTTGATAATAATTTGTTTTGGGTATGCGTGATATGGGTTGTTCGTGTTTCATGTATGAATAAAGTATTATAGTTAATCTGCTCCCCGTGCTGCCCTCATTATCTCCTCTCATCATCATCACATTAGCTAATTAGCACATCAGCTAATTAGCTAATTAAAGAACTATCTCCTTCCCGAATCAGCATCGTTCATGCGGATGCGGCGGCCTTTGTAGTTTTTGCCATCGAGTGAGCGGATCATTTGCTGGGCGGCGCCTTTTTCGATTTCGATCCAGCTGTTCATATCCTTCATATCTATTTTGCCCAGTACTTCCTTGCGCAGGTCGCTCATGTCGAGTATGAACTGCAGGAAACTGGCCTTGTAGAAGCCGTCCCTGGAGCCGAGGTTCACGAATAAACGGCTGTAGCCTCCGCCGCGGTTGTATTGTTTGCGGCTATCGCCCCTGCCACCCTGCTGCCTGTCGTCTTTCCTGTTATAGGCATCCTCTTTCCGGGGTCTTTCGCGCAGGTTCAGGTCTTCCGCATTCTCATAATATTTGAGGAAACGGTCAAATTCCATGGCCGCCACCCTTTTGAGCACTTCTTCCTTGCTTATATCGGCAAATTTCTCTGCCAGCATGGGCACATAGGTTTCATAATTGCCGTGACTGATATCGGTGGAAAGCAGTTTATCCATAAAATGGAAGAACTGTTTCCTGCATACATCCTTGCCGCTGGGTATATCCAGTTTGTGGAACTGTGAATGGTTCACCCGCTCTATCTGTTTCAGCTTGTACATCTCTTTCGAGTGAACAATGGAGATACAGATACCCTGTGCGCCTGCACGGCCTGTACGGCCGCTGCGGTGCGTGTATATTTCCACATCATCGGGCAACTCGTAGTTGATCACATGGGTAATACCCTGTACATCGATGCCCCGCGCCGCCACATCAGTGGCGATCAGCAGCTGCAGGCTTTTGTCGCGGAACTGGCCCATGACTTTATCGCGCTGCGATTGCGTAAGGTCGCCATGCAACGCATCGATATCATATCCTTCCCTTGTAAGCCGCTCCGATATTTCCTGTGCATCCACCTTGGTGCGGGTGAAGATGATACCGTAGATGCCGGGGTTGAAATCGATGATGCGTTTCAGTGTTTCATACCTGTGCTGCGCGGTGGTTACATAGAACTGGTGGTCGATGCTTTTATTGGCGGTGTTTACCTTGCCTACCGTAACTTCTTTCGGCTCGTTCATATACCGCTTGCTCACCTTGCGTATTTCAGGGGGCATGGTGGCGCTGAACAGCCAGGTGCTTTCGCGCTGCGGAGTATTCTTAAGTATGAATTCGATATCGTCCTGGAAACCCATGTTCAGCATTTCATCGGCTTCATCCAGCACCACATAGCTGATCTGTCCCAGGTCTATCGCCTTTCTTTCGATCAGGTCGATCAGTCGGCCGGGTGTGGCCACCACGATCTGTACGCCGCGTTTCAGGTCGCGTATCTGCAGTCCTATGGAAGCGCCGCCGTATACGGCCACCACGGAAATGCCGGTCATATATTTCCTGAAAAGGTCCAGTTCCTTTACTATCTGCAGGCAAAGTTCGCGGGTGGGACAAACCACCAGTGCCTGGGGGTATTTCTGTTTTGCATCTATGAGATGCAGCAGGGGCAGGCCGAAAGCCGCCGTTTTGCCTGTTCCTGTCTGCGCAAGTCCGATAAAATCTTTTGTGCCGCTCAGCAGCACGGGTATTGCCTGCTCCTGGATAGGAGTGGGATGCACATAGCCCAGCTCATCCGTTGCCCGGATCAGCCTTTCATCAATTCCTAACGCTCCAAATGTCGTTGTCGTCATGTATTAAAATTTGCGCAAAGGTACTTATTCAGTTCGAGGTTTGGGGGTTTATAGTCCATAGTCCATAGTCGATGGTCCATAGCTGGTGATTGATTTGCATTGACTATTGACTATGGGCCATTGACTATCCCCCCTCATTTCAATATCCTCCTTATCCCATTTGCCTGTTCTATCAGTTCCTGGAGGTAGGCATAGTTCTCTTTTTCGAGGCTGGCCTTGAATTTCCGGAGCTGGCTGATGTGTTCGTTGAGCACATCGAGTATATTCTCCTTGTTCTGCATGAAGATGGGCACCCACATGGCGGGGTTGCTTTTGGCCAGCCGCACGGTGCTCTCGAAGCCGGCGCTGGCCAGTTCGAATATGGCATCTTCTTCCCTTTCCTTCTCGAGTACCGTATTGGCCAGTGCAAAGGAGGTGATATGCGATATATGGCTGATATAGGCCACATGCACATCATGGTCTTTTGCATTCATATATACGATATGCATACCGAGCGACCT
>DASVLZ010000407.1:0-2585 GCA_036384615.1 Sediminibacterium sp. | reverse complement strand
CCTGACGTTGTAAATGCCACTTCCTTATCTGCATAGCCTACGGAGGAAATAACCAGCGTGAAAGGTGGTTTTTGCACCGTGGTAAAGCGGAAATTGCCTTTATCATCGGTAAAAGTACCGGTGGTGCCTCCTTTGATCGTTACGGATACCGCGGAAATGGCCTCTTTCGTCTGGCCGCTCCTCACGCTACCCGAAACAACCGTGGATTGCTGGGCCTGTATGCAGATACACGATAGTGTACCAGCTAACAGTAACCCGGCGGGGGGGAAAAGTTTTCTCATAATAGCAAGTTTAGATGAATAGTCACTAAAAATAAGGTTTGTAAGCTTGATAATGAAATTTAATTTGTTCACAAATAACGCCTTGCTGTTAGCAAAAAGTATGTGCCTTATCCCTTATTTATCAACGCACTATCTATTTTTGATGCATGGCATCCTATCAATTTCCTTCCCAGACCGGCGTTTACCACGGCAAGGTGCGCGATGTGTACAGTATTGGCCGCGACTGGCTGGTAATGATTGCCAGCGACCGTATCTCGGCCTTTGATGTGATCCTTCCAAGACCCATCCCTTTTAAAGGCCAGGTCTTGAACCAGATCGCTGCCTACATGCTGGATGCTACCCGGGATATTTGTCCCAACTGGCTGATGGATGTGCCCGCACCCAATGTTTCCATCGGCAAAAGATGCGTACCGTTTAAAATAGAAATGGTGGTGCGCGGCAATGTGGTAGGGCATGCCTGGCGTACCTATCAAAGCGGCCAGAGAATGCTCTGCGGCACCACTATGCCGGAAGGCCTGAAAGAAAACGATTTCTTCCCCACTCCTATCATTACCCCTTCCACCAAAGCGGCAGAGGGGCATGATGAAGATATCTCCAAAGAGGCGATCATTGCACAGGGGCTGGCATCTGCAGAAGACTGGGAAATACTGGAAGATTATACGCTGAAGCTGTTCAACCGCGGCAAAGAGATCGCTGCAAAGCAGGGACTGATCCTTGCCGATACCAAATATGAATTTGGCAAGATCGGCGATACCATTTACCTGATGGATGAAGTGCATACGCCCGATTCATCGCGGTATTTTTATGCCGATGGTTTTGAGGAAAGACAGGCAAAAGGTGAAAAGCAGAAACAGCTGAGCAAGGAATTTGTGCGAGAATGGCTGATCGCCAACAATTTCATGGGTAAGGAAGGGCAAACCGTTCCTGCCATGAGCGATGAATGGATCGACACTATCAGCAAACGATACATTGAGCTGTTTGAAAAAGTAACAGGAAACACTTTTGTTCCTGAAACGCTGGCGGATGATGTTATTGTGCAGAGGGTGACAGCTTCATTGAAGAAGCTGGGAGCAGATTAATCGGTGATTCCTAAGCGATTTCGGGCTAAAGCCCTTTTTGAATTAACATGCCAATGGCCCCAACTTGAAAGTTGGGGTTATGGTTTATAGCTCTCCCCGGGTCGCAGCCGCACCCTGCTTTTATTAAAGACATTCCTCCCTTTATCCACTCCTTTCCTGATCTCTTTCTGGCGTTCTGCGGGCAGGTGCACTGTATCCCTGCATTCCCGGCTACAGCAGCCGTCGAATGTGGCGGCACATGCTTCGCATTGTATAAAAAGCAAATGGCAGCCATTGTTGCGGCAGTTGGTATGGGTATCGCAGGGCTTGCCGCACTGGTGGCAATGGGCGATCACATCATCGGTAATCCTTTCGCCGAGGCGGTTATCAAAGACAAAATTCTTGCCTGTGAACCGGCTGTCGAGCCCTGCTTCCTTCACCTGTTTCGCGTAATTGATAATGCCGCCTTCGAGGTGAAATACATTGTGGAATCCGTTATGCAGCATATAGGCGCTGGCCTTCTCGCAACGGATGCCGCCGGTGCCGTACATGATGATGTTCTTTTCTTCATTGCCTTTCATCATATCCACCGCCATCGGCAGTTGCTCACGGAAAGTATCGGAAGGGATTTCTATGGCGTTATTGAAATGCCCCACTTCATATTCGTAGTGGTTGCGCATATCTATTACGATGGTGTCTTTGCTTTCCAGCATGCGGTTCATCTGTTCCGCATTCACATAGCGGCCCTTGTTCTCCATGCTGAAGCCGGGATCGGTGATGCCATCCGCAACGATCTTATCGCGTACCTTGATGGCAAGTACCCAGAAACTTTTACCGTCATCATCCACGGCAATATTCAGCCGCAGGCCATTCAGCGGTTCGATGGAATACAGTGTATCCCTGAAAGCATCCATATTATGCGAAGGCACGCTTACCTGCGCATTGATGCCTTCCTTCGCCACATAAATACGGCCCAAGACCTGCAGGGTATCCAGCTGTTTGTACAGGTGATCACGGAATTCCTGCGGGTTCTGCACAGGAAAATAGCAGTAAAAACTGATGGTGGTACGGGCAAAGTCCTCTTCCATCAAACGTTTCTTCAGTTCCTCGTTGGAAACACGGTTGTGTAATACAGGCATGTTCTTCAAATTTCCGACATCCGCGCGGCGAATGTTCCGTTTAACAGGAGCCACTTGCAGGGTGGCCAAAATTCGGGGCGAAGATAAGGATTCCCTGCAAAGTGGTG